>DASRZG010000609.1:0-4429 GCA_035686585.1 Phycisphaerae bacterium | reverse complement strand
CGACATCAGCCCGTTCTCGTGCATGAACGGGATCGTCTCCGAAGCGGTCTATCACGACGTTTCGCGCGACCACGACGACATCCCGATCCGCAACTTCTACTTCGACGCGACCAGCTCCAACATGGAGCGGGATCTGGACATCTTCATGGAGCTGGCGGAAGGGCATCGCAAGCGGAAGCGCCGGCAGCGCCGGTATCCGAGGTCCTTTGACCACTGACCGGCCCCCGAGGGACGGACCCGGAGCAAGATGATCGATGACGGACAAGGCGGTCGTGAATGCAACCAGCGGGGCGGTCGGCGGGGCAGCCCGGCGCGACCTCGCGGCCGTGCCCGAAGTCCGCTGCCGGTCCGTGGACGAGCACCAGCGGTCCGTGCGGCGGTTCGCCGATTGCTACGCCCGGCTGCCCGCCGCCACGCAGGCGACGTGCCCGACCTGCGGGCAGGTCGTCGCCGCCGCGTTCGACCGGTGCGGCGGGCAGATCGTCCTGACCTACGACTGCGGGACCTGCGGGCCCCGCCGCGAGGTGCATCACGACCGCATCTGGACCTGCGCGGCCGGTGACTTTCCCGGCAGCGCGGCCCGCACGTTTCACGGCGCCCGCATCCGCCCGGTGGTCCGCCGCCTGCCGCGAACCATCGAGACCCTCTGTCCGGAATGTGCCGCGATCGTCCTGGGCCGGTACTTCGTCAAAGACGGGGCCGTCCTGATCGAGAAGACCTGCCCGGAGCACGGATACTTCCGCGACTGCGTCAACTCCGACGTCCTTCTGCACGCCAAGGCCGCCTGGTGGACGTTCGAGGAGCACCCGGGCCAGCAGTTCCCGCAGGTCACGGGCACCGGCAACTGCCCGTCCGACTGCGGGCTGTGCGACCAGCACCTGTCGAGCCCCTGCCTGGCCCAAATCGACCTGACCAACCGCTGCAACCTGCGCTGCCCGATCTGCTTCGCCAACGCGGGGGCCTCGGGATACGTGTGCGAGCCGGACTACGACGAGATCGTCCGTCAGCTCCAGGTCCTTCGCGACCTCCGCCCGACCCCGTGCACGGCGATCCAGTTCACCGGCGGCGAGCCCACGCTCCACCCGGACTTCCTGCGGATCCTGTCGGCGGCGCGGGAAATGGGCTTCTCCCACATCCAGATCGCGACCAACGGCGTGATGCTCGCCGACCCGGCGTTCGCCCGGCAGGCGGCCGACGCGGGACTCCACACCCTCTACCTCCAGTTCGACGGGGTGGGCGAGAAGCCGCACCGGCAGACCCGCGGCGCGGCCGGGATCTGGAAACAGAAGCTCGCCGTCCTCGAAAACTGCCGCACCACCGGGATGAAGATCTGCCTGGTCCCGACCCTCGTCAAGGGCATCAACGACGACCAGGTCGGCGAAATCTTCCACTTTGCCGTGAAGAACATCGACGTCGTTTCCGCGATCAGCTATCAGCCGGTCTCGTTCACGGGGCGGATCGAACGGGAGGAGCTGTCGCGGCGCCGCTACACCCTGGGCGACATGGCCCACGCCATCGCGGCCGCCTCGGGCGCCGGCGCGCTGCGCCACATGTACCCGCTGAGCATCGTGGTTCCCCTCTCGCAGATCCTCGAGGCGCTGACGGGCCGGCCCAAGGTCCGCCCGAGCTGCCACCCCGACTGCGCGTTCGGGACGTACTTCCTGGTCTCGCCCGAGGGAAAGGCCTATCCGTTCCCCCAGGTGATCGACGTGGAGGGCATGTTCTGGGAGATGAACCGGATCGCCGCCCGGATCCGTGCCCGCGGGAAGGCGAGCCGGCTGGACAAGTGGCAGGTCCTGCGGATGTTCAAGCGGCACTTCCGCACCGACGCCGCCCCGCCGGGGCTTACCGTCCGGCGGTTTGTCCGTTCGCTGCAGGGCCTGGTGGACAAGGGCCTCGGCCGTGGAGAGGGCGAAAAACGCACCTACAAGACCCTTCTTTGTGCCGGGATGCACTTCATGGACCGGTACAATTACGATGTGGAACGGGTCAAACGCTGCGTGATCCTGTACTCGACCCCCGCGGGCGTCTTCCCGTTCTGCACATACAACTGCGGTCCGGAATACCGCCGGACCGTCGAGCGCGAGTTCGCCGAGGCCGTCGAAGACCCCGGGCAAACAGCCGGCCCGAGCGATTCCGGAGAGAGTGGAGAGTAAGGCATGAGAACGATGGTGTGCGGCCTGGTTGCTGTCGCGGGCCTTGTGCTGCCGGGCTGCCCGGGAGGGGCGAGGCCCAAAGGCCTGCAGGGGGCCAGCGTGGTGTCGGAGGGCCTGGCCGTCCGGCTCGAGCTGTCCACGTGGGAGCTTGCGGCGGGGCGGGAGTTTCAGGTGACACTGATCGCCCGGAACACCACCCGCCGTCCCCTCGCGATCGGCGCCCGCAGCGGCTCGCCGTACTTCGTCGGAGTCTGGCGCGACACGAGCGTCGGGTGGGAGCAGGTCCGGCGGTACCCCGAGACCGAGATCATGATCATGAACCCCTGGACGCTCGACCCCGGACAGCAGCGGACGTTTCCGTGCCATCTGAGGGTCGAGCCCGACTGGCCCAGGGGCGAGCGGCTGCGCCTCACCGGGGAGCTTAACGGCCGACCCGACGCCGTCGCCGAGGTCATGATCTACGTCCCACCGGAGCCCGAGGCCGCGGAATGAGGCCCCGTGCAGGCGGTCAATCCGGTCGCCGAGCCGCCGCGCACGCCGAGCCGCCCGGACACACCACCGCCGCCCAGATCGGCAAGCGCTACCAGGACGAGTTCGCCGCTTCGGCGAATCCCGACAAGACCCCCGGCCGCCGCGATGACGGGCACGTCACCAGCGCCGAGTACCTTCGCGGCGGGGCGACGGCCGACCACGACACCACCGCCCGCCCGTTGCGGATCGACTTCCATCACCCCCTGGAGGACTACCTTTCCCGCCGGGAGTTCCGCCGGCTGCTGCGGCGGCTCTCGGAGCCCGACGGCAATGGGCTTACCCCGCTGGAGCGGATCCTGCGCAGCTACCGCAACGGCCGCGCCCCGCGCTGGTGGCGCGTGAAGTACTTTCTCTTCCACAAGTTCATCGACCGCGTGGGCGGCGACGTGGACGCCGAGACGTTTCGCCGGCGCCTGGTCGAGCACACCCCCACGCTCCGCGGGCTTCTCGTCGTCGCGCGCTCCATTGCGGAGTTCGGCCTGACGGTTCCACAGCGGTTCGTGGCCCCGCTGTTCGCCGTGTGGAACTTCACGAACCGCTGCAACCTCGCGTGCAAGCACTGCTACCAGGACAGCGATCGCAGCCGGCTCGCCGACGAGCTGACGCCGGCGGAGAAGCTGGACGTGGTGGACCAGATGGGCCGCGCGCAGATGCCCATGCTCGCCCTCTCGGGCGGGGAGCCTACCCTCAGCCGGGATCTGATCCCCGTCCTCCAGCGCGCCGGACGCTACGGGATGCACACGACGATCGCCACCAACGGGACGACGATCACCCCGGCCCTGGCCGCGCGCCTCGCCGCGGCGGGGCTGCGATACGTCGAGATCTCGCTGGATTCGGTGGACCCCGACCGGCACGACGCGTTCCGGGGCGTGCCGGGGATGTGGGAGCGGGCGGTCCGCGGCGCCCGCACGGTGGTCGCCACCGAGGGCCTCCGCCTGGGCATCGCCATGTGCGTCCACCGCGGCAACGTCCACGAGGTCCGGGACATGATCGCCTTCGCCGAGGACCTCGGGGCCTCGTGCTTCGCCCATTTCAACTTCATCCCCGTCGGGCGCGGGCTAAAGATGGTCTCCGGGGACATCACGCCGCAGCAGCGGGAGGAGCTGCTGGGCCTGCTGAACGCCAAGATGCAGGAGGGGGGGATCGGGGTGATCTCGACGGCCCCGCAGTTGGGGCGGGTCTGCCTGGCGGGCGCCGCCCTGTCCGACGGGCGGGTCGCCTGCTCGCACGCCGGCAGCGGGTCGGGCGTCAAGGCCCGCATCGTGGCCAAGTACCTCGGCGGCTGCGGGGCGGGGCGGACCTACGTCTGCATCGAGCCCAACGGCGACGTCACCCCCTGCGTCTACCTGCCGCACCGCGTGATGGGCAACCTCCGCGAAGGCCGCCTCACCGAGATCTTCCGCAACAGCGCCCTGTGGGAGATCCTGAACGACCGCGACCGGCGGCTGCACCACTGCGAGGTCTGCGCCCTTCGCCATTACTGCGGCGGGTGCCGCGCCCGCGCCGACGCCTACTTCGGGCAGCTCCACGCCGGCGACCCGGGCTGCATCTTCAACGCCAGGCACTGGGACGCTCTGGTCGCCTCCGGCGTCGCGGTCAGCGGCGAGGGCGGGCAGGGCCCGGCCGAAATGGAACTGACCCCCACGCGGCACGGCCCGGGATAGCGACCCGAGACCTGCCCGCCGGCAGGCAGCAGGTGCAGGTCGCCGCGCCTTGCCCTCATCATGCCCCGAGACCCCCTG
>DASRZG010000608.1:0-2673 GCA_035686585.1 Phycisphaerae bacterium | reverse complement strand
GGAAGGAGCTGATCGACCGGGGCCAGTGGGCGATCAGGACCTTCTCGGTGCAGATGGTGCGGGCCCAGCAGATACGCACGACCATCGACGGCGATTCCGCCGACACGCGGCTGGCCGTCTGGACCACCTCCGACGCGGGCTTTCGGGCGATGACCTGGCAGGTGAAGTGGGCCCGGCGCGGCGACGGTTGGCGGATCGTCGAGGTCAGGCTGATCAAGCCGGAGGATATCCGGGAGCTGCTGTTCTGAGGGGGGAATGCCGATTGTCGATTGCCGATTGTCGATTGGCACGCCGGTCGGGCTGAGGCGCATGGGCCGGGGAATCGACACCCTTCGGGTGGGGTCGGGTTTACGGATTGGACCTTTCGGAAAGGATGCATCATGACGGTTTCCCGCGGCGTTGCTGCGCTCTGCGTGTGGCTGCTTGTGGCTGCTTCCGCGCCGGCGGCGGAGCCGGAGACCAAGACGCTGGACCTGGGCGGAGGCGTCTCGCTGAAGACCGTGCTCGTGCCGGCGGGAGAGTTTCAGATGGGCTCGGCGGCCGGGGAGAAGGAGCGGCAGGCGTGCGAGGAGCCGGTGCACACCGTCCGCATCACGCGCCCGTTCTACATGGGCGTCCATGAGGTGACCAACGCCCAGTTCCGCCGCTTCCGGCCTGACCACAGCAGCGAGTACCTCGAAGGCGACGACCGGCCCGCGCTCTTTGTCTCGTGGTACGACGCCGACGCCTTCTGCCGGTGGCTTTCGCGGAAGACCGGCATGGCGGTCCGGCTGCCGACCGAGGCCCAGTGGGAATACGCCTGCCGGGCCGGCACGACCACGCGGTTCCACACGGGCGACGCGATCAACGGGCACATGAACTCCGCCGATCTGGCCAAGGCCGGCTGGTACGGCGCCAACTCCGGCGGCAAGAGCCATCCGGTGGGCAAGCTCGCCCCCAACGCCTTCGGCCTCTGCGACATGCACGGCAACGCCTGGGAGTGGTGCCGCGACTGGTACGCCGAGGATTTTTATAAGGATTCCCCCGCGGAAGACCCCGCGGGCCCGCCCACCGGCACCGCCAAGGTCCTCCGCGGCGGGGGATGGTTCCACTGGACCACGTTCTACTGCCGCAGCGCCCACCGCTACCGCTATCGCCCCGACGCCCGCGAGCCGGTGACGGGTTTTCGCGTTGTGATCGAGCCCGGCGCGGCCGTCACGGCATCCTCCGGCGGCATCGGGCAGCCTTGGCCGCCGCCGCGGCGGATCGTGCCGGCGTACACGCCCGCCAATGACGCGGAGGCCCGCGTGGCGAAGGCCTTCGGCCCGCCGGCGCTGTGGGTGCCTACCACCGATGCCCCCGCGATCGATGGCAAGCTGGACGACGCCGCGTGGAAGAAGGCCCGGCCGGTGGCGCTGCGCTTCCTTTCCGGCAGGGCCATGCCGCCTGACGCCGAGACCACCGCCTGGATGGCCTGCGACGGCAAGGGCGTCTACTTCGCCTTCGACTGCGCCGAGCCGCGGATGGACCAGCTCACCTCGGAGGGGAAGAATCGCGACGACCCGGTCTGGCAGGGCGACACGGTGGAGATCTTCCTCGACCCCCGCCACGCGCAGGACAAGGCCGACTACTACCACATCGCCGTCAGCCCGAACGGCGTGGTGATGGACACCCGCGGCGGAGACCCGTCGTGGAACCCGGCGATCCGCGTCAAGACCGCTCGGTCCCAGGCCGGCTGGACGGTCGAGGTCGCGATCCCGCTGGAGGCGATCGGCGTCAAGGCCGGCGCCGTGCCGAAGGTCTGGGGCGCGAACCTGACCCGCTACCGCCCCGAGCTCTTCGCCGGCAAGCCGAAGCTGGGCACGCTGGTGCCGCACTCCTGGCCGGTGGACTTCCCCGAGAAGCTCCGGTTCAGCGAGGACACGGGCTGGGCGCCGACGTACTCCGACAGTTCGCACTGGCCGGCGTTCTTCGGCCACGCCGCCCTGCAGGCCGGGACCGTCGAGACGCCCCCGCCCGGCAAGCTGTTCGAGCTGATCGCCCGGGAGGACTTCTCCTCGGGCCAGCGCGGGCGCTTCACGGCCGGGGAGGTGGTCGACGGCGGGTACATGGGCGTTGGTAAGAGCCTGGAGGTTCAGGCGGCTGGGGGCGCGACCCTCTTCGCCGTGCCGCTGACGAAGTTCCGGGATGTGCAGTTGATCGCCACGATCCAGGGCGTGGACGGGCCGGGGGCGTACTGGCACACCTTCGGGAAGATGTACGGCTCGAACAAGTGCTGCGCCCGCCAGGTGACCACGCTGGTCCGCGACGACGTCACCCTCTCGCCCTCCTTCAACTACTGCGACGGGGCGGGGCGGATCGACTGGACCAGCCTGGGCATGGCCGACCCCTACTACGCGGGCTTCCGCAAGCACCTGAGCTGGTTCTCCGAGCCGTCCATCGGGCGGATCTTCTTCGGCGGCCCGAAGCACTGGGCGGTGGCGTACGCCCGCCTGGGCGACCTCCAGACCCAGCACCCGCACAACAAGCGGATCGACCCGGATGCCGACGAGCTCCGCGGGTGGTTCTTCTACCCCCAGTCCGGCAAGGCGATCCGCATCTCGGATGCGGTGCTCTTCCGCGGCCTGGACGTCGAGCCGCCGGAGGCCCCCGCCGGCGTGAAGGTGACCAGCCAGGCCGGGAAGGCTGTGGTGA
>DASRZG010000607.1:0-4517 GCA_035686585.1 Phycisphaerae bacterium | reverse complement strand
AAGGACCGGGCCGTGGCGGAGAGTCTTGCCCTGACGATTGGGCAACGGCTGATCACGGAGCGCCACCGCGTCGAGACCATCCACGACATGATCGACATCGTTCGGACCACCATCGGGATCCGGTCGCCCAGGTGACGCGCGACCGCGTCCTCGGCGGGGACGGGCAGGAGTGACGTGGATGGTCACACGAAGGCGGCTTGAAGACAGGATTCTTGGCAGCGTCGTCGGCGCCAGCATCGGCGATGCCATGGGGGGGGCGTTTGAGGGAGCCTCGGCCGAATACGTCCGCAAGCGGATCGGGACGGACTGGATCGACGACATGTACGGCTACGCGGGCCGCCTGTTCGGCGCCTACGGCGTCTGGTGGCCCCGATCACCGGCCGGGACCGGCACGGACGATACGCGAATGAACCACGTGTTCATCGAATCCGTGATCGATCACCGCGGCTTCATCGGCCCCCAGTTGCTCGCGGCCGAGTACATCCGTCGCTATCGGCACGCGGAGGGGTACTACCCCAAGCGTGTCGCGGAGATGGCCCGCCGGCATTTCCAGGACTTTTTCCCCGTCAGTTGCGGATGCCTTGGGATGGAATGCCCCGAGTTGCCGGGCGTTCCGGTGGAGGTGCTCCGAGACAGGAGCTTCGGCTACCGCGCCCCCAGCCTGATCGGGCTGCTGAGCCTGGCCTGTGCCGGCACGCTGTACGCCAATGATCCGGTCAGGGCCTACCGGAAGGCATACGAACTGTCCTACTTCGACGTCGGCTATGCGAAAGAGGCCTGTGGCCTCCATGCCGCCGCCGTCAGCATGGCCGTCGGCGGGATCCAGGACGTCGAGGCGATTCTCCGCAGGCTCTCGCGGCTGGATCCGTTCCGCCTGGCGAGGGGACGGTTCGGCCAGTCTCTCCATCCCGTGGTCCGCCGCGCCGGCCAACTCGCCCGCAAGGCCGGGGACGCTCGCGACCTGGTCCTGCGGCTGTCCCGGGAGTTGGCGACGAGGCATATCTTCGACCCGATCGACACCCTGACGGTCTCCCTGGCGGCCAATCGGTTCGCTCCCGACAATCCGCGGCAGGCCATCCTCGTGGGGGTCAACCATCGGGATGTGGACGCCGGGGGAGACCTGGTACGATTTCGCGACAATGACTGCACCGGCTACGTCACCGGCTCGCTGGCGGGCGCCCTGTCCGGCGCCCGCCGGCTGCCCGCCGATTGGGTCGACCAGGTCCTTGCCGCCAATAAGAAGGTCTACGGCATTGACATCGAGGCCAACGTAAGTCGTCTTGTCGCCGTGGCCCACGCCGGGTAGGGGGCAGGGGCAGCAAATAATCTCATCAAGACGGTATTAAAGGCCTTGCCGGATACGGATTTCCCGGCTAGAATCCACCTGTCCTCAAATGTGGCAGCGCCCCGAAGAGCACGAGGGCCGGCGTGGCCCGCGAGGCGACGGTGTCCCTGTGCGGCTTGGTCTGCTCGGGTCGTTCTGCCGTCTCGGCAGACAGGGGCGAAGGCCACGATAGGGCGCTGTTGGTGGCTTTGGGTCCGCCTGGGCGCACGCGCGCCGGGGCCGAACCCCAACCTTCAGGCAGTCATTGCCGCCCCTGACGGCACCTGGTGCGGCATCGCGTCATCCGGGTGCCGCCAGTTGCATATCAGTGGGCGCGCAACGCGTCGGAAGTTCAGGAAGGAGGTCGTCATGAAGAGTTGGTTGATCATCTCTGCGGCCGTACTGATGGTGGCCGGGGCCGCGCCGGCGGAGACATACACCTGGATCGGCAACAACCAGGACTGGAACACCGCCGCCCAATGGCAGGACGAGGGCGGCAGCACGGGGACGGTCCCCGGCCCAAGCGACATCGGCGTGATCGACGGCGCCAGGGCCAAGGCCGATACGCTGCTGGACTCGAACATCACGCTCCAGAACGGCGGGTCGCTGCTGTTGGGGTATCTTCCCAATCCTCGCCCGGTCGTCACCACGCCGATCACGGTGGCCGATTCGGGCGGTGAGATCGCCGGGTCGGACAACCGGAACCTCGCAAGCCCCATCACGCTGGAAGGGACGCTGACGCTGGACTGGGAGGGTGGTTCCCCCAGGATGCTTTCGGTGACCGGGGAGATTTCGGGCACCGGTGACATCCTGGTGACGGCCACGCAGGTCAACAGCAGCGCGTTCAACCTGGGCGGGAAGGTGGACAACACGTTTCTGGGCACGACGCGGATCACCACCGACGCCAAGCTCAGCATGGGCTGGGGCAGCCCACAGTACTACGGGTTCTTCGGCGCCGCGGGCAACCGGGTTGAGATCGACAGCGGGGGAAGGCTGCAGGGCGCGGCCCTGGAAGGGTGGACCAACGACCTATACGACCTCTACGGCGGCAACACCTCGACACCCGCCAGCCTCAGCCCCGTCAAACAGAACTGGAACTTCACCCTCAGCGGCAGGACGATGAGCCCGGGCGCCTACGACGGCAGCGGCACGGGCGTCATGATCGTCGAGCGGGCGGTCGACTTTGACAACAGCATCCACGGCTGGAGCTTCGCCAACTCCGCCGAACTGCTGTTTCACGTCGGCGACGGCGCGGCCGACCAGTTCTCGCTCGGGGTCAACTGGAACATCGACCTCTCCGACGCGGTCATCCAGCTCGAGGCCCTCGAAGACTGGTCTGACGGCACGTACACGATCGTCGAGCTCACCGACGCGGCCCGCACGCTGGCCGGGCAGTTCACCAACACCCGTGACGGCGCCAACGGCCTGGAAGTGTGGGGAACCACGGCCGCGGGCGGCGATTGGTCCGCCGACATCAACTATGCCGGCGGGGACGGCAACGACGTCGTCCTCAGCAACGTCTTCATCCAGATCATCTCGCCGTGCCACCCGGGCGACGCCAACGGGGACGGCACGGTCGGCATCGCCGACCTGGCCGCCCTGGCGGACTACTACGGCCTTTCACCAGCCACGTGGTCGCAGGGCGACTTCACCGGCGACCGTCTCGTCGGCATCGCCGACCTGGTCGTCCTGGCCGACAACTACGGCTGGGTCGGGGACCCCTGTACGCCGACGACGGTGCCCGAGCCGGCCACGCTCCTGCTGATGGCCGTCGGGGCCGCCGTCTCGATGAGACGTCTCAGGAAATAGCCGGCCGGAATCTCCTGGCCATGCCTGGATGGGCGCCGCGGCTGCGACCACGCAACCGTGGCGCCTATCTGCGCAGACGCGGCAGCCCCCACGACGGCTCGCCCAACTGAACCAGGTAGTCTTCCACCTCCCCGTCGGCCCTCTGCGGTAGTCTCTTGGTGGCACAGTTCCTGACCCGCTGTTTCCTGCACAGGTTACAAACCTGTGCCACCGGGCGGCCGGTTTCTTGATGGGCGCGGGGGCCGGTCCTACAATTGGCGGACGAGCCCACATCGGCCGGGCGGGCCGGAGAGGCCCTCCGGAAGACCCGGACTCTATGGAGACCGCCATGCGACGCCTCCTGCGGATGATTCCTTTGCTCCTGGGCGCCGCCGGGGTGTGCGGGTGCCTTCCCGAGGAGCGGATCGTGTGGTCGCCCGCGGGGAACCACGCCCTGGTGAGGGGACCCGACCGGCTGTACCTGGCCGGCGCCGACGGGCAGATCCACCCGATCCTGGACGCCCGGGTGGCCCACGTGGGGTGGCGGGGCGAGGCGGGCTTCGTGGCCGTGCGGGTCGTCGACGTGACCACGTGGAAGGACCTGCAGGGCTACCTGGCCGAGCCGCAGCGGGAGAAGATCCAACTGACGGCCGAGCTGCTGCTCGCCCAGTTGCAGGCGCAGAAGGGCGAGGTCGAGGACTTCGAGCCGATGGTGCGGGGCGACCTGCTGTCGGCGCTGCTGTACATCCGCGACAACGCCTGGGACCGCCTGCCCCAGCCGCTGCGGGAGAAGGCGGAGAAGGAAGGCGGATTGCCGTTGATCCGGCCGGTGTATGCGCTGGAGGCCTATGAGCTGACCGACGGGGAGGCCCGGCGAACCGCGCAGCTCGCCACCACGCTGGACGACGTGCGGGCCGTCCGGCTCTCGCCGGATGGGAAGGTGCTGGCATTCATCTCGGCCAAGGCGGACGCCGACGAGCGCAAGCCGCTTGTCCTGAAGGTAATGCCCGCGGAGCCCGGGGCCCATCCGCTGACCGTCGCCGAGGGGGTCGGGCCGTCCGTGGCGTGGTCGCCCGGCGGAGACCGCCTTGCCTACTGCCTCGGGCGGGTGGCGGAGGGGTCGGAAACCGCCCTGTGGACCGTGTTTCAGGCCCGCCTCCGCGACGCGGCGGGCAAGCTGCTCGCCAAGCCCGACGCGGCCCCGCAGGCGCTTGTCCTGGCCCCCAGCGTGGACCTCACATGGCTCCCCGACGGCCGGCTGGCGTTCGTCTCGGAGCAGGTGGGCATCCCCGCGCCGGCGGACGAGCCGGCGCCCGTGAACCTGTTCACCCTCAAGGCCGGCGGGGAGAAGCCCCAGCCCGTCTGCGGCGCCGAACAGGCATCCGGACTCGTCCGGCCCATGGCG
>DASRZG010000606.1:0-2831 GCA_035686585.1 Phycisphaerae bacterium | reverse complement strand
GCCGGGCTTCGGATTCGAGGCCCATCGCCAGCAATCGGAGCCGGCCCTGCCGCGAGAGCTCGTTGAAGTCTGCCGGGTCGGCCCCGGCAGGGAGGCCCGGGGCGGACGTCGTAGCCGGCATCTGCGCCAGGCGCTCGAGCTCCTCGTGCGTCTCGGTGATCCTGGAGAACGCGTGGGGACTGACCACGATCTGCGGGTCGTGCGCCTGCACTTGTGGCCGGAAATGCTCGCCCATGCCGGCGAGCAGGTTGCCGGTCATCTGGACCACCCACAGCAGCATGAACGGGACGAAGACCCACGTCAGCCACCGCAGCTTCGGGCGGCGGCGCGGCGTGGCCTGGCGCTTCGGGGCCGCCGCCTTCTTCCGGCCGAACCACTTCAGCGAGGCCTGCCGGGCCCACCAGTGGTTGCGCTTCCGCCGCAGGCCCATCCGGGCCAGGAGACGCACCGCCTGGAATGTGCCCAGCGGCTCGGGGGTCATTCCCCGTCCCCCTCCCCCGCCGGCGGCTGCTGCTGTCCCGCGACCGCGAAGAACACCTCCTCCAGGGACCCGGAGGCCGAAAGGCTCTGGCGCAGCTCCTCCAACCGCCCCACCGCGGCGAGGCGCTGGTTGTGGAGGATCGCCACCCGATCGCACAGCTTCTCCGCCTGGTCGAGCAGGTGGGTGCTGAAGAACACCGCCTTCCCCTCGCCCGCCTTGCCCCGCATGATCTCGTGCATCGTCCGGGTGGCGAACGGGTCCAGCCCGTTGGTCGGCTCGTCCAGGATCAGCACGGACGGGTCGTGCAGCAGGGCGCAGACGGCCGCCAGCTTCTTCTTCATGCCGTGGGAGTAGTTGACCGCATACTCCTCCAGGTCGTCGCCCAGGCCCAGCCGCTCGTTCAGCGGCCCCGCCCGCCGGTCGATCTCCTCCGGCCTCAGGCCGTGCATCTCGCCCACAAACCGTATGATCTCGCTGCCTCGCAGGTAGTCGTAGAACACCGGCTCGTCGGGCAGATAGCCGACGTGGCGCATCACCTCGACGCGGTCGCGGAAGCAGTCCAGCCCGGCGATGGACGCCTCCCCCGCCGAGGGGCACAGGATGCCCGTCAGCATCCGGATCGTGGTCGTCTTGCCCGCCCCGTTGGGGCCCAGCAGGGCCAGGATCTCCCCGGCCCGGGCGTCCAGATCGATCCCGCTGACGGCCGTGAACTCGCCGAACCGCTTCGTCAATCCACGCAATCGGACGATGGCGTCGGTCACCGTGCACGCCCCTCCATCATTCCCGCGATCTCATGGTCCAAGGCATACTCCACCCACACCGCCTGAAGATACCGAATCCCCCCCCCGCCACGCAACGTCCGCCCCCTACCCCGTCCACGGCTTCATGTACTCCAGGAACTTCCGGGCGCAGCGCTCGAGGTTGGGCAGCTCCCCGCCTTCGCGCATCGGCCAGCACATTTCGTAGCTGACCCAGCCGTCGAAGCCTTCGGCGGCGAGGGTGTCGAAGAAGGTCTGGTAGTCCAGGTCCCCCTCGCCCATGGCGGCGGCCATCAGCAGCGGGGGCTCGAGCGTCTCGTAGCTGCCGGGGCCGCGACGGAGCTTGCCGCGGGGCAGGATGACGTAATCGGCGGCCGTGGTGAAGCGCATCACGCCGGCCATCGCCGCGACGGCGGCGGCCAGGTCCTCGTCCAGCAGATACGAGCTCCAGCAGTCGTACATCGGAATGCAGTTGGGCCGGTCCACCTCGTGGAGCAGCTCGAGCATGGTCCGGGCGCACACGCCCAGGTCGTGGTGGTTCTGCACGCCGACGGTCACGCCATGGGCGCCTGCCCGGTCGCAGCACTCGCGGATGGCGGCGACGGTCCTGCGCCACTGGTCGGTGACGGGCTGGTCGTCGCGCTCGTACGAGGCGAAGATCCGCACCAGGTCGCAGTCCAGCGCCTTCGCCCGTTCGGCCAGTTGACCGACGTAGTCGATCTGCATCTCCACCAGCGGCACCTCGGCCGCCGAGGCGCCGGCCGTGAAGCTCGTGTACCCCGCCAAGGCCGCACAGGCCAGGCCGCGCTCCGCCAGTTGGTCGCGCAGGCGTTTGCAGTCGTCCACCGACCAGTCCAGCGGCGACAGGTGGGGCCGCTTGGCCATGATCTCCACCCCGTCAAAGCCCAGCTCGGCCGCCTTGTCGATCGACTCGGCCAGCGACAGCCTGTGCTGCCCCCAGAACCCGGCGAACGATACGGTGAAAAGGCATGTTTTCATGGTGGGCTCCTTCAGAAGAGGGGGCTCCTGGGAAACAGCAAATATCGAATAACGAATATCGAATAACGAATGTTGAAGTAGGCACGCCGCGCGGATTGCATTCACTTCGACATTCGATATTCAGTATTCGTTATTGGACATTTTCCGTTGCTTCTCCTCTTCGTGCTCTTGGTGTCCTTTGTGGTTCAGCCTGTTACTCCCGCACCCAGATCGGGCTGGCCCAGGCCATGTGCCCGTTGGCCTCGGTGACGCGGACGTAGTAGAAATCCTCGCCCTCCCCGCCCGGGGAGTCGTCCAGCTTGAATCCGCCCGCGTACATCGCCGACGGCACCAGCCGGTGGACGAGGAAGGACTCGCAGGGGAAATCGCCCGTGAATTCCACCCGGGACGATTCGGCCAGCTCGGCGAGGCTGTACTCCAACTCCATCTCGGCCGGTGCGGTCAGCGACAGCCGGACATGGTCGTCCGGGCGCCCGTCCAGCTCGACGACCATCGCGTTGTTGGGGTTCTCGCGGCAGGCACCCGCGCGGGAGGTGTAGCTGACCCAATGGAACTCCCGCGGCCCGCCGGGCTCGATGCGGTGGCGGCGGTCC
>DASRZG010000605.1:0-6024 GCA_035686585.1 Phycisphaerae bacterium | reverse complement strand
CCAGCATCGCCAGGATGTAGGGAATGAGGAATGCCCCGCCGCCGTACTTGTACAGCTTATAGGGGAAGCCCCAAAGGTTGCCGAGCCCCACGGCCGAGCCGATCGCAGCCAGGACAAAGCCCGCCCGCGAGCCCCAGTTCTCTCGCTGCTCTTCCAGCAGTTCGGGCATGACGACTCCCTTCGATGATGCGCTGTAATGTGACGTATGTGACCGTTGTGAATTGGGATATCAATATGGTGGATGGAAGCGCGGGAGACAAGAAAAAGATGGGATGACCCGGTAATCCAATACCCCATGTCATCCGAACTCCCACGCCTAATGCCCACGCATCGCTATGCGTGGGCTTTTGTCTCTGGAACACCACGGTTCTTCTCCCCGGTTCCCCGTTCCTTTCCCCTTTGAAGCGAGAGTCCCTTTTTCCCAAGGGGCTTTTCGGGTAGGTTCGTCTGGCGATGCGGAAGCGGGTGAAAACGTGGCTGAAGTTCGGCCTGTCGCTGGCGGCGGCGGTGGGGATCCTGGCGTGGCTGCTCAGCCGGCAGAACTGGGCGGAGCTTTCCCGGACGATCGTCGACGTCGACTGGCGTTGGATCGCCGCCCTGGGCGCGCTGACCGTGCTGTACTGGTGGATCCGCGTGACGCGATGGCGTTGGATGACCGCCCTGGAGCAGACGCCGGTCTCGCCCGGAACCGCCTGGGTGTCGATGCTGGCGGGGCTGGGGGTCGGGCTGTACACGCCCCTGCGGGGCGGGGAGATCATCCGGCCCATGTTCGTGCCTCGGGGCGCCCGCGTCCGCCTGGCCGGCTGGGTGCTGATCGAACGGATGTTCGACCTGTCGGCCGTGCTGACGCTGGTGCTGATCGGCGTCGTCTACGCCGTCTTCGCCGGCGGGGTCAAGCTGTTCGGCGACAAGGTCTTGCCCGCGTGGATCCTGCTTCTCTGCCCGCTGCTGCTGGCCGGCGCCCTGGCCGGCCCGCTGCTGATCCACTTCCGCCCGGGGGGGCTGTGGCGGATGCTGGGCAAGGCCCTGCCCGGGAAGGTCAAGGAGCTGGCCAACGTCCGCCTGAGCCGGCGGCAGTTCGGCATCTTCTTCCTGAGCAGCCTGCTGGCGGAGGCGGTCAGCGTGCTGACGGTGTTCTTCTGCCTGCGGGCGTTCGATTCGGGGCGGGAGATCGGCCTGCTGACGGCGTGCGCCCTGTCGCCGCTGGTGATGCTGCACAACATCATTCCCGCCACGCCTGGCGGGTTCGGCGTGCGGGAGACCTTTGCCACGCTGATCTTCTGCAAGCTCTTCGGCTTCAACAAGGCCACCGTGCTGGCGGCGTATCTGACCAATCCCCTGGTGGTGCTGGTGCTGCCCGGGGCGATCGGCATCATCGCCGCCTGGGTGACGGGCGTGACGCGTCATCTGGCGCTGGAGCCGGCCGAATGAGCCGCCCATGGCCGGCCGTCGGCCTGATCGTCAACGCCGACGATCTGGGCTGGAGCGAGGGCGTCAACCGGGGCATCTTCCAGGCGCACCGGGAGGGGATCGTCTCCTCGGCGACGCTGGCGGCGAACATGCCGGCGGCCGAGGCGGCGCTGGCGGCGCTGGACAAGCACCCGCGCCTTGGGGTGGGCCTCCACCTGAACGTCTGCCAGGGCAGGCCGCTGAGCCGGTCGGCGGCGGAGGTCCTGGCGCCGGACGGGGGGGCGATGGACCGCACGGGCGCGGAGGTGATCCGGCTGTGCCTGCTCCACCGGCGGCTGGCGCTGGCGGCGATCCAGGAGGAGTTCACGGCGCAGGTCGAGTGGGCGCTGGCGGCGGGGCTGAGGCCGACGCACGTGGACACGCACCGTCACGTGCACGCCTGGCCGGCGGTTTTCCGCCTCGTCGGGCGGCTTTGCGAGCGGTATGATATCCCGTTCGTCCGGCGGCATCGGGAGGTGCTGATCGGGCGGGGCTGGCCCCGCGCACCGCGGAAGCAGCGACGCACGAGCCGGATCCTGAACCTGCTGGGCCGGCGGTGCGAACGCATCGCTCCGGGCCTGCTGGGCACAACCGGCACGCTGGGCGTGGCCCACACGGGCGCGATCGATCGGGCCTTTCTCCGCCGGGCGATCGGGGCCCTGGGCCCGGGCGTCACCGAGATCATGACCCATCCCGGCTGCGCCGACGGCCTGGAGGTCGGGGCGACGACACGCCTGCTGGAAAGCCGGCAGGCGGAGTTGGAGGCATTGTGCGACGGCGACCTGATCCGGGGGCTCGCCGACAGAGGCATCGAACGGGTGCACTATGGACAGCTTATCTGACGAAGGCAGCACGGACGCCCCCCCCCTGGGAGTCTTCTCGCCGGCCTCCGCGGGCCGGCGGTCCGCCCAGGCGACGCCCAGATACAGCATCGTCGTGCCGTTCTACAACGAGGCGGAGATCGTCGAGAAGCTGTACGGGCGGATCGCCCGGGTCATGAAGCACGTGGGCCGGACGTTCGAGATGATCTTCGTCAACGACGGCAGCCGGGACGGCACGGGGGAGATCCTTGCTCGGATCGCCGCCGCCGACGAGCGGGTGGTATTCGTGGACCTGCGCCGCAACTTCGGACAGACCACCGCGCTGCAGGCGGGGTTCGATTATGCCGCCGGCCAGGTCATCATCGCCATGGACGGCGACCTCCAGCACGACCCGTACGAGATTCCCCTGTTCGTCAGGAAGATCGACGAGGGCTGGGACGTGGCCAGCGGCTGGCGGGTGCGGCGGGGGGACAACTTCCTCTTGCGGCGTCTGCCCTCGCGCGTGGCAAACTGGCTGCTGGCCAAGGTCTCGGGCGTGCGGCTCCACGACTTCGGCACGACGTTCAAGGCCTACCGGCGCGAGGTGCTGGAGGGCGTCCGCCTCTACGGCGACATGCACCGCTACGTGCCGGCGATCATCGCCCAGTACGGCGCGCGGATCTGCGAGGTGCCCATCAAGAACGTCCGCCGCCCGGCCGGCAAGAGCAACTACGGCATTGGCAGGACGTTGCGCGTGGCGCTGGACTTGATCACCGTCCGGTTCGTCACCGGCTACATGACCCGCCCGCTGCACTTTTTCGGCAAGTGGGGTCTGGGCGCGCTGGCGGTGGGGGGGGGCATCCTGGCCTACGGGCTCATCCGCAAGCTCATCCAGCGGGACCGCTTCCACGTCTTCCAGGAGCATGGGCCGCTGATGGCGATGGGGTGCATGCTCGTGATCACCGCCATGCTGCTGATCTGCACCGGCCTGATCGGCGAGATGCTGGTGCGAGTCTACTTCGAGGCCCGCGGCGGGAAGACCTACGCCATCCGGCGAGTGATCCGCGGGGGGAAGACGGAAGGGTAGGGGGGATCGTCCCATTGCGGATCGCGGATTTCGGAACAGGGGGAATCTCCCCTTGCGTCCAGATGATCGCCCCCCAGCGGAAGTCGGAGCGAAGCCAAGATGCCCTCGGTACGGGGGGTTATGAACTTCCCGTCCGGTCGAGTCGTTCCTTGCGCCTTCATCTGTCAGCGCCGTGGGTCGCCCCCGGTCTTGAACCCCCCGCTTCCGCTGGGGGGCGATTGTCAGTACGCAAGGGGAGTTTCTTCGCAATCCGCAATGTCCTGGGGGCCCGATGCTGTACATACCTGTGGGGATTTGCATAATATGTACCGGTGGCACGGAGGCCTTATCCCCGCCCGCGCGGAGCGGGCCTCGACGTCGAACCCTTTTTTTCCCTGCACAGGAGAGCACCCAGTTGGCGAAGCAGAACGATGATACGTCCCCGGAGACGGAGGCCGAGGCCGAATCCGACGGCGTGGAGGAGGTCGCCACGATCCATGGCCGGCAGTTGACCTTCGAGGACGAGCGGATCGAGGACCTGCTCATCGAGGACGAGATGCGGGATTCGTATCTCACCTACGCGATGAGCACCATCATGGACCGGGCGCTGCCGGACGTCCGCGACGGGCTCAAGCCGTCGCAGCGGCGCGTCCTGATGGCGATGCACGACCTGCACCTCGGGCCCCGGACCAAGCACCGCAAATGCGCCAAGATCGCCGGGGACACCTCCGGCAACTACCACCCCCACGGCGAGGGCGTGGTGTACCCCACCCTGGTCCGGCTGGGCCAGTCCTGGAACATGCGCTACACGCTGGTGGACCCGCAGGGCAACTTCGGGTCCATCGACGGCGACCCGCCCGCGGCCATGCGGTACACCGAGGCCCGCATCACCTCCGCCGCCACGGAGATGCTGGATGACATCCAGTACGACACCGTGGACATGCAGGCCAACTACGACGACACCCGCACCGAGCCGACGGTCCTGCCCGCCAAGTTCCCCAACCTGCTGGTCAACGGCGCCCAGGGGATCGCGGTGGGGATGGCGACGTCCGTCCCGCCGCACAACCTCGGGGAGGTCTGCGACGCCCTGGTCCACCTGATCGACCACCCCGACGCCGGCGTGACCGACCTGATGAAGTTCATCCAGGGCCCGGATTTCCCCACCGGGGGGCTGATCTGCGGGCGCCAAGGCATTCTGGACGGCTACACCACCGGGCGCGGGCAACTGGCCGTCCGCGCCCGCCTGCACACCGAGCAGACCCGCGGCGGCAAGACCCAGGTGGTCATCACCGAGATTCCCTACCAGGTCCTCAAGACCACGATCATCGAGCGGATCGCCGATAACGTCAAGAACGGCAGGATCCCCGAAATCGCCGACGTGCAGGACCACTCCGACCGATCCGGCATGCGGATCGTCGTGGACGTAAAGAAGGGCGCCGACGCCCAGGTCGTCATCCAGCAGCTCTACCGGTACACGCCGCTGCAGTCCACCTTCAGCATCATCAACATCTCCCTGGTCCATCGGGCGCCCCGGACGTTGAACCTCAAGCAGGTGCTCGTGGCCTTCCTGGACCACCGCAGGGACGTGGTCACCCGGCGGACCCAGTTCCTCCTCCGCCGCGCCCAGCAGCGGGCCCACGTGCTGGAGGGGCTCATCCTCGCCGTCGCCGAAATCGACGAGATCATCGACCTGATCAAGAAGAGCCCCGACCCGCCCACGGCCAAGGACCGCCTGATGGCCAAGGCGCTCCGCCTCACCGAGCGGGCCACCGTCCGCAAGCTGCTGCCCAAGGCCTTCGTCGAACGGGCCTCGACGACCGACCAGTACCTCACCGGGGTGCAGGCGGCCGCGATCCTGAACATGCAGCTCCAGCGCCTGACCGGCCTGGAGATCGAGCGGCTGGCCCAGGAATACACGGGGCTGATCGAGGAGATCGAGGGCCACGAGGCGATCCTGCATTCGGAGGCGCGGCTGCTGGACGTGATCCGCGAGGACATCTACGAGGTCAGGGAGCGGTACGCGGACCCGCGCCGGACGGAGATCGTGGCCGAGGTCGGCGAGTTCAACATCGAGGACCTGATCGCGGAGGAGGACGTGGTGGTCACCCTCAGCCACGACGGCTACATCAAGCGGATCCCCGTCACCAGCTACCGCCGCCAGGGCCGGGGGGGCATGGGCGTGATCGGCTCGGACAAGAAGGAGGGGGACTTCATCGAGCAGCTGTTCGTGGCCTCGACGCACGACTACATGCTGTTCTTCATGAACAACGGCAGGATGTACTGGCTGAAGGTCTACGACGTGCCCTCGATGAGCCGGCAGTCCAAGGGCAGGGCGATCGTCAATCTGCTGGAGATGCAGAAGGACGAGCGGATCTGCGCGGTGATCGCCGTGCGCGAGTTCGACGACCGCTTCCTGGTGACCGCGACGATGAACGGGCGGATCAAGAAGACGTCTCTGAAGGCGTACTCCAACCCGCGGCGCGACGGGATAATCGCCACCGGCCTGCAGGAAGGCGACGCCGTAATCGGGGTCGCCGTCACGCGCGGGGACGAGCAGATCGTCCTGGCGACCCGCAACGGGAAGGCGATCCGCTTCAGGGAGACCGACGTCCGCGCGATGGGGCGGACGGCGGCGGGCGTCAGGGGAATCAACCTCCGCAAGGGCGACGAGGTGGTCGGGATGGCGATCGTGGACGACGCGGCGACGCT
>DASRZG010000604.1:0-6303 GCA_035686585.1 Phycisphaerae bacterium | reverse complement strand
CTGCTGTGCACGCCGATGAGCGACGCGCGGATCGCCTTCAGCAAAGCGGCCGGGGTGTTCATCCGCTGCCTGCCCCTGTGGGGGCTGCTGGTGGTGCACATGGTCCTGTTCAGCCTCACCGGGCACCTGCATCCCGTGTCGATCGTCCACGCGGGGCTGCTGGTGGTCCAGATGGTGGTGTTCCTCAGCGGGCTGGGCCTGTGGCTGGGCTCGATCTTCAAGCGGGTGAGCACGGCCGTTCCGCTGACCGTGGTGGCGGCGGTGGCGCTATGGGTGGTGGTTCCGGCCTTCCTGCCCTATGTGCCGGAGATGCTCGACCTGTCCCCGGGACGCGTGACGCACCCTGCGCGTCCGGAAGACGCGTCGCCGCCGCCGTTGCTGGTAACGCTCAACCCCTCGCTGCAGGCGCTGGCGTTCGCCGAGGGGCCCGTCAGGGAGGCATCGCGGGAAACTGGACCTGCCGCGTACCGCTACTCGGCGAATTGGGCCCCCGTCGGGGCGGGGCTGTTCACGCAGCGGATGGCGATGACCACCGCCTTCTATGTGGGCCTGGGGGCACTGTTTGTGTGGTTGACAGTGCGGCGGATGCGCAGGAACATATTCCGGTAGCGGGCGTCCGCAAGACGCCTGGTCCGGCGGGAGAAAGCGGAACACGAATTGCACGGATTACGCCGAATTCCACGAATTGGCTCCCTGTTTTGGACGTCTGTACTCGTGGAACCCGTCTTCATTCGCGTGATTCGTGTTCGCCGGCGCCGCCGGGCCGGCGGGTGGTTGCCGGCCGGCTTGTCAGGGATTGCCGGGTGATATGATCCGAGCCGTTCTCACAACCCTTTTTGCAGCCCTCGCCTCGGCGGCGGGCAGGCTCACCGGGCCGATCTTCACCAAGGAGCTGCGCGTCTCCAGCCGGCTTCGCCGCAACTACTGGCTGCGGTTCGTCTACGTCGTGCTGCTGACGGGCGTGATCGTGATCGTGTGGGTGGGGATCATGCTGGAATACAGCGGCCGGCAGGCAAGGAGCCCCGCCGTCCGCATCTCGCGGATGAGCGAGGTGGGCCAGGTCGTGGTCGGCACGGTGGTCTGGTTCCAGTTCTGCATGACGCAACTGGTGGCGATCGTCTCGCTGAGCACGTCGATCAGCGAGGAGGTGTACCGGCGGACGCTGGGGGTGCTGCTGGCGACGCCCATCACCGCCTTCCAGATCGTCATGGGCAAGCTGCTCAGCAAGCTGTGGCAACTGCTGATCCTGATCGCCGTCTCCCTGCCGGTGCTGGCGGTGGTGCGGGTCTTCGGCGGCGTGCCGTGGGCGTTCCTGGTGGGCTCGGTGTGCATCCACCTGACCGCCCTGCTGTTCGTGGCGGCGCTGACGATGCTGTTCTCGGTCTTCTGCCGGCGGGCGTACGTTTGCATCCTGGCGACGCTGGTGACGATGGGGCTGATCTTCGGCCTGCTGGCGTTAGGGATCTTCGTCGTGCTTGACAAGAGCACCACTTTTTCGGATCAGTCCATTCTCCTCGGCCTGTCCTACTTCAACCCGTACTTCGCCCAGACCGTCCAGACCGTCCAGGGCCTCCAGCCAGGGGGGATGCGGGGGATGTGGTTCCGCTGGCCGGTGCACTGCGGTGTGATGCTGGCGATGACCGCGGGGCTGCTGGCGCTGTGCGTGGTGCTGGTCCGGCGGGTGGGCATGCGCCAGATCGCCGGCGAGACCGGCGCCGGGCCCAACCGCGCCCCGGCCCCCGTCCTGCCGGCGGCCGGCGGGGTGCCCCTGCCGGGGGGGCAGACGGCGCCGGTGCTGGCGCCCGTGGAGCCGCCGCGCCCGGCCGGGCGGATTCGGCGCGTCCACGGCCCGCCGATGGTGTGGAAGGAGCTGCGCGGCAACTGGCGGCGCTACAAGTGGCGGAAAATCCTCCTGACGGCCGGCACGGTGCTCGTGCTGGGGGGAATGTACCTGTGGGCCCTCGACGAGCACGCCCTGGACGACGACGACTGCCAGATGGCGTTCCTCACGGTCCTGGCATTGCTGGCGACGCTGGTGACGATGATCGTCGCGGCCACGCCGGTGACCAGCGAGAAGGAGTCGCAGTCGTGGCCGTCGCTGCTGGCGACGACTCTGGGCCCGTGGCAGATCCTGCTGGGCAAGGCCGCGGGAGTGGTCCGGCGCGTGCTGCCCGTGTGGCTGCTGCTGATCGCCCACGTGGTGCTGTTCACCTGCGTGGGCTACCTCCACCCGATCGTGGCGCTGCACCTGGCGATGGTGGTGACGTCGGCGGTGGTGACGATGACGGCGCTGGGCCTGTACCTCGGCGTGCGATGCCGGCGGACCACCACCGCGGTGGTCCTGAACATCGTGGCGGTGGCCGTCCTGTGGGTGGGCCTGCCGTGGCTGCCTGTGGGGCTGGTCTTCCTCCGCGGCGCGCCGGGACCGGATGTGGTGACCGAAACGTGGATCGACACCAACCCGGTGATGCAGTTCGTCGTGGTGACCATCTTCGCCGCCGGGCTGAGGAATGCCCGGGGGGGGCTGGCCGGCCTGGAGTATGGGTGGCTGCACACCGCCCGGGACTGGGCCCAGACCACACGCATGGTGTGGGCGGGGATGGCGCTGCACTTCGCCCTGGCCGCTCTTGTCCTGTGGCGCGCCGCCCGCAGGCTCCGCCGAAGCGCCTTCTGAACCCCCGGCGCCTTCCCACCCCGACCGCTCCAACCCTCGGGCGGCTTTCCTTGTCCGCGGGGTTCGGGTATCTTCTTGCCCATGGCGCACCCCCTCCAACCCGACCCGGCTGTGCTGGGGAACCTCGACCGGCTTGTGGCGATGGCCCGCCAGGAGGACCTGGGCGGCGGGGACGTGAGCGGCGTGGTCGTGCCGGCCGGGGCGGTGGTGCGGGGGCGGTTCGTCGCCCGCGAGCCGCTGGTCGCCTGCGGGGCGGCGATGCTGGGCGCGATCGCGGGCGCATACGACAGCGGCATCGAGACGGACGTGCGCGTGAGCGAGGGTGCGCAGGTGGCGCCGGGCGACGTGCTGGCCGAGTGGCGCGGGCCCGCGCGGGCCGTGCTGGCGGCGGAGCGGGTGGCGTTGAACTTCCTCCAGCGCCTGTGCGGGATCGCGACGGTGACGGCGGCGTATGTCGAGGCGGTCGCCGGCACGGCGGCGGGGATCTACGACACGCGGAAGACGATTCCGGGCTGGCGGCAGTTGGACAAGTATGCCGTGCGGGTCGGCGGCGGCCGGAACCATCGGATGGGGCTCTACGACGCCGTTCTGGTGAAGGACAACCACCTGGCGATCCTGGCGGCGGGCGGGTGCCCCGATCCGCTGGCGGAGGCGGGGCGGCGCCTGGCGGGGGTGCGCGGACGGCTAGGGGCGGGCGGATTCGTGGAGGTGGAGGTGGACGCCCTGGAGCAGCTCGGCGCGGCGCTGGCGTTGGACGTGGACGTGATCCTGCTGGACAACATGCCTCCGGCGGCATTGCGGCAGGCGGTGCGGATGCGCGACGCCGCGGGCGCGGGCGGTCGGATCGAGCTGGAGGCCTCCGGCGGGATCACGCTGGCGAACGTGCGCGCGGCGGCGGAGTCGGGGGTGGAGCGGATCGCGATCGGCGCGCTGACCCATTCGGTGCGGGCGGCGGACATCGCCCTGGACATCGAGGCGCGTTCAGGCCGGCGGGATCATCGATGAATCGGTTCCCGATGGAGACGGCGAATGCCGTGGCCGCCCTGCTGTACGACAGCGGCGGGCGCGGGCTGGGGCTGGAGGAGTTGGCCACGGCCGCCGGTGCGAGCCGGGCCGAGCTGGAGGCCGCCCTGCGGACGGTGGCGGCGCGGGGTCACCGCCTCGAGCGGTCGCCGGCATGGGGCGTCCGGCTGATCCGGCCGACGGTGATCGACGCGCACTTGGTGGAGCGGGACTTGCCGGTCGAGCGGATCGGCCGGCACGTGATCTGCTTTGGCGAGGTGGGTTCGACCAACGACGTGGCGTTCGATATTGCCCGCCAGGACGACTCCGAGGCGGTGGTGGTCACGGCCGAGAGCCAGCGGGCGGGCCGGGGGCGGCTGGGCAGGAGCTGGCGGAGCCCCCCGGGCAGCGGGGTCCTGGCCAGCGTGCTGGTGCAGGCGTCGGTGTCGCTGGCGCACGAGGAGTTGACCCTGGCGGCGGGTCTGGCGGTGGCGGAGGGCATCGAGCGGGCGGCGGCCGTGGCGCCGACGCTGGCGTGGCCCAACGACGTGCTGATCGACGAGGCCAAGGTCTCCGGGGTGATCGTGGAGGTCCGCGGGGGGCGGACGGTGATCGGCTTCGGCATCAACGTCCACGCCGCCCCCCCGGACGAGGGGGTGGCCCGGCCGGCGACCTGCCTGTCGGCCGAGACGCCCGCGCCGATGGAACGGACCGAGGTGCTCCGCGCGGTGCTGGTCCGCCTGGACCGGTGGGTGGCGGACCTTTCGGCCGGGGCGGCGGACCGGCTGCACGACCGCTGGCTGGCGCGCTGCCGCATGGTGAACCGGCGGATCCGGTTCCAGTGCGCGGGGCAGGTCTTCGCGGCCCGCGTCCTGGACCTCAGCCCGTTGAAGGGCCTGGTGGTGGAGACGGACGACGGTCGGAGGGTCCATCTGCCGGCCGGGCAGACGAGCGTACTGGGCCCGGCCCGGATGGGCACGCCATACGACGATGACCGAGCAGGCGCATGACAAGACGGGCGCCGGGGGCCGGCACTTCGGCCGGCTGCTGCTGCGGGTGGCGTGGGTGAGCCTGACGGTCTGGAGCGCCTGTTTGTGGGTCGTGGGGGCCGGGGAGCTGGGCCGGTCCTGGGCGGGGATGGTCGAGGCGGCCTCGGCCGAGCTGATCGCGTTGGCGGCGGCGCTGGTGATGCCGAATTACCTCCTGCACAAGGTGCTGCTGCTGACGGTTCGCGCCCATCCCGCGGAGGCGTTGGCGGTTCGGATGGCGTTGGCGAGCCCTTCGGTCCTGGCGGCGGTGGCGGGGCGGGCGCGGTGGCAGTTGCGGCTGCTGGCGGTGGCGGCGGCCCTGGCGGCGGTGGGGGGCCTGGCGACAACCGCCGGCGGGGGACTGGCGGTGGGCCTGCTGCGGGCCCTTGGAGAGATGTTCCTTTGGCCCCAGTGGCTGTGGTCGCTGCTGAGGCTGGGCGTCCGTGTGGTCGCCTTCCTGCCGCTGGCGCTGGGCATGGCCGCGGTGACGCTGGCGGGGTCGCTGATCCGCCGCGCCGGCAGCAGCGACCCGTACCGGCACGTCACGGGCGAGCTGCTGGTCGCCGCCGGCGGGGGACTGGCGGCCTCGGCGGGCCTGTGGTGGCTGGGGGCGGACCTCCGCGCCGTCGCCCTGGTCTGCGCGGTGGCGCTGGCGGCGGTGTCGGCCGGCGCCCTGATCCACGGCACGGCCACCGGGCGGACCTACCGCCCGTCGGTCCCCGCCACGACCGCGCCGCTCCGGGGGCAGCGACGCTGGAATCTGCTGGCGATGGCGGCACTGTCGTGCGGGCTGGCGGTGCAGTGCCGGGCGCTCCGCGACGCGGCCGGGTGCGGCTGGGCGGGGCCGTGGCTGTGGATCGCGTTCAGTGCCGGCATCGCCGTGGCCATGACGCGCCAGAGGAGCGGGCAAGAGGGATCGTTCGACCGGGCGGAGACGGGGGCGCTGGTGGCGGGGGCGACTGTGGTGGGCGCGATGCAGGTGTGCCTGCTGGCGTTGGCGGGGGCGTCCCCGGCGGGCCGGTGGGTGTGGATCGCGTTGGCGGCGGCGGGGCAGGCGGTGTTCGTGGGCCTCTGGTCGATGCTGCTGACGCGGCGGCGGCTGGCGTTCGCGCGGTCGGGGCATCCGCAGCGGTACTGGCTGGCGGATGCGGCGCTGGGCTGTGGCTTCGGCGCGATGGGGGGCGGGGCGATGCTGTCGGCGGGCGGCGCCTTCCTGCCGGCGCTGGTGGCGCTGGGCGGCGTGACGGCGGTATTCCTGATGCCGGTGGGATCGGGGGGTAGGACCCGCGCCGGCCCCGGCGGCGCGCCGGGGCGGCAGCTTCGGTGGGCGGCGACGGGGTCGGCGGCGATTGTGGGCATGGCGCTGATGTGGGCGGGGCTGGGGCGCGCCGCGGGCAAGGCGTTGGGGGCGGCGGTGGCGGTCGGGGCATCCCTGACGGTCGTACAGGGCCTCGACGGCGTCGCCGTCCTGCCCCGCGGCACGGTCGGCGGCGCCGGCGGCGAGACGGCACGGCTGGCAGGTCGAGTCATCGGACTTCACCCGGGGCGATGGCGGATCGTCTCGATGGCGCCGCCCCCGCCCGATGCGGACGCGGCGGC
>DASRZG010000603.1:0-12232 GCA_035686585.1 Phycisphaerae bacterium | reverse complement strand
CTTTTCTCTACCACTTGACAGAAGGGTTCGCTGGCCGAAACAATCGCTCCATGCCCAAGGTGGTGTTCATCTTCGGCTGTACCGCGTGCGGCAAGGGCGCCGCCGGCCGCGAGATCGCACGACGCCTCGGCGGGCAGATCGTCAGCGTCGACTCGATGAAGGTCTACCGGCGGATGGACATCGGCACCGCCAAGCCCACGCCGGCCCAGCGGGCGGAGGTCCCCCACCACTGCATCGACCTCGTCGAGCCGTCGGAGCATTTCAGCGTCGCCCGCTTCGTGGAGAACGCCGACCGCGCCATCGGGCAGATCCACGCGGCCGGTGCCCCCATCCTGGCCGTCGGCGGGACCGCCCTGTACATCAAGGCCCTGTCCGAGGGCCTGTTCGAGGGCCCCGGGGCCGATCCGGAGATCCGGGCCTCGCTGCAGGGGCGGGCCGAAGCCGAGGGCCTGGCGGCGCTGCATGCCGAGCTGGCGCGGGTGGACCCCGAGGCGGCCGGGCGGATCCATCCCAACGACGCCAAGCGGATCGTGCGGGCCCTGGAGGTGTACCGGCTCACGGGCACCCCCATCAGCGAGCTCCAGCAGCAGTGGGACCGCTCGCGGCAGAGGTACGATTGTGTCTTCATCGGCCTGCGGCGCGGGGCCGAGGACGCCGCCCGGCGGATCAACGCCCGCGTGAAGCGGATGATCGAGCTGGGCCTGCGGGAGGAGGTCGCCGCCCTGCTGGCCGAGCCCGCGGGCCTGTCCGACCAGGCCGCCCAGGCCCTGGGCTATGCCGAGATGATCCGCCACCTGCGCGGTGAGATCCCGCTGGACGAGGCCGTCGAGCAGATCAAGATCAATACCCGCCAGTTCGCCAAGCGCCAGCGGACGTGGTTCCGCGGCTTCCGGCAGACCCACTGGATCGACGTGGCGCCCGAGGACACTCCCGAGACCGTCGCCGACGCGGCCATGGAGTTTGTGGGCCGGGACGAATAGCCGCGAACAACGCGAACAGCAGCGATCGCAGATGGGGGGTATTGTTGCTTGCCGTCCCCTGAGTGCCTGTCTGGCGGAACCTGGGTGCCACGGGCTGCTTGCAGCCCGTGTGGGCAGGGGACGGGACACTCGGCGGGGGGCATCTGCCTCCCCCACAGGCTGCAAGCAGCCTGTGGCACCCGTGGGACATCGGGGCACCTCCGAAGGCCAGGGAGGCCGGACAAGCTCCGCTTGTCCGGGGCACCCGTGGAACACCCCCGACAGCCGCCGGTTGGTTTCTCCAGTGCAATCGCCCCGCGTGCCGCGCTACAATGGCCCGCCATGAGCGTGGACCTGACGATCGTGAGCATCGGAACGCTTTCCTCGAACCCCTTCTGGAACGAGGCCCCGGGGCTCCGGACGGCGCACGCCACCACCTCGCTGGTCCGCGACGCGGGGCGGGTGATCCTGGTGGACCCCTCCCTGCCCGCGCCGGCCCTGCTGGCGAGGCTGTTCGAGCGGACCGGGCTGGCGGCCGGGGACGTCACCGACGTCTTCTGCACGACGCTGAGGCCCATCCACCGGCGGTCGATCGAGGCGTTCCCGGAGGCGGGGTGGCTTTGCGCCGAGGCCGAGCTGGAGGCGTGCAGCAGCCACCTGGAGGCCATGGCCGAGGCGGCCGGGAGAATCGAGAGGGAGCAGGAGGCCCTGGTGGCCGAGGAGCTGCGGCTCGTGCGGCGGTTCGCCCCCGCGCCGGACCGGCTGACGCCGTCGGTGCACCTGTTCCCGCTTCCGGGCCCGTCGGTCGGTTCGGCGGGGCTGCTGCTGGCGGCGCCGACGCGGACGACCCTGATCGCCGGCGACGCCGCCGTCACCCGCGAGCACGTGGAGGCCGGCCGGGTCTGGAGCGGCTGCGCCGACGCCGAGACCGCCAAGGAAAGCCTCCAGGAGATCGTCGAGATCGCCGACCTGATCGTCTGCGGTCATGACAATCTGATGCTCGGTCCGATACGGTGGGGAGTGTAGAGGCAGATCCGTTGATGTTTGCGATAACAATCGGGCCGTTCCTGGGCAGGGAGATTCTGCACGTGCTGGCCCTGGGGGTGCTGCTGGGCATTGGGGCGTTCTTCAGCGGCGCCGAGACGGCCCTGTTCGCGCTGTCGCCGGGTGAGCTGTTCGAGATGGGCCGGGACCGGCACCGCCTGGTCCGCCTGGCGGCGAGCCTGATGCGCCAGCCGGACCGTGTCCTCACCACCGTCCTGCTGGGCACCAACATCAGCCGGATCATCTACTTCATCTTCTCGACGATGCTGTGCGTGAAGGTGCGGCGGGACGTTGAGCACGGGCTGTTCTGGGCGTCGGCGATGTCGGTGGGGTTGCTGCTGGCGGTGATCCTGCTGAGCGAGATCCTGCCCAAGACGGTGTGCTTCCTGGTGCCTCGGCGTCTGGCGCCGCTGGCGGCGGCGTGGCTGGCGCCGCTGGGGCGCGTGGTCGGCCCGGTGCAGCGGGTGCTGATGAAGTGGCTGGTCGGCCCGCTGACGCGGGTGCTGGCGCCGGCGGGCCCGCGGGGCGGGGGGCTGAGCCCGGAGGAGATGGGCGCCCTGCTGGCGCTGTCGCAGAAGCGGGGGTTGATCGGCCACGACGAGGGCGAGCTGCTCCAGGAGGTGCTGGAGCTGACCGACCTCCGCGCCGGGGACATCATGGTGCCGCGGGTGGACGTGGTGGCCTTCCCCGCCGGCGGCTCGCGCCAGGAGCTTCTGGAGCGGATGCGCCGCACCCGGATCAACAAGATCCCCGTCTACGAGGGCGACCTGGACCACATCGTCGGCGCGGTGTACGCCAGGGACCTGCTGGCCGAGCCGGACAAGGCCCCGGGGGAGGCCCTCCAGGCCGTCGAGCACGTGCCCGATTCGGCCCCGCTGGAACGGGTGCTGCTGGCGTTCCGCCGGACGCGAAGGCGGCTGGCGGTGGTGGTGGACGAGTACGGCGGGACGGCGGGGATCATCACGCTCAAGGATATCCTGGAGGAGGTGGTCGGCGACATCGCCGACGCCCGCGAGCCGGCGCGGGGCCCGTCGGTCCGCCAGGTGGCCCCGGCCGAGTGGCTGATCGACGGCGACCTGGCCATCCACGAATGGGCCGACGCCTTCCCCACCGACCTGCAAGGCGCACGGTTCAGCACGGTGGGCGGGTTCGTGATCAGCCTTCTGGGGCATCTGCCGGAGGTGGGTCAGACGGCGCCGTACCGCAACGTGACGTTCACGGTCGAATCGGTCCGGCGGCACCGGATCGCGATGCTGCGGGTCCGCCTGGAGGATGGGCGGGAGGGATCGGCATGATCGCCGTGGGCACGGACCTGCTGATCGGCTGGGCCGCGCTGCTGGCGGGCATGACGCTGTCGTTCCTGTACAGCGGGCTGGAGACGGGCACGTACACGGTCAACAAGATCCGCCTGGAGCTTCGGGCGGACTCGGGCAGCCGGGTGGCCCGCCGCCTTCACGGGCTGCTCCGCGACCCGGGCAAGCCGCTGCTGGTGGTGCTGATCGGCAACAACCTGGCGAACTACCTGGCGTCGGCGGGCATGGTGGCGCTGGTAGCGGGCGAATGGACGGCCGTGGTGTTGCTGACGCCGCTGGTGCTGATCTTCTGCGAGCTGCTGCCGAAGAACCTGTTCCTCCGCCACGGGGAGACGCTGACGTACGCGTTGAGCTGGTTCCTGAAGCTGTCGGCGTGGGTGTTCACGATCACGGGCGTGGTGGCGATGTCGAGGCTGCTGGTGTGGGCGGTGCTGCGGATCGCCGGCCGGGGGGCCGAGGACCGCAACGCCCCGCTGAGCCCCGGCGGGCGGATCGGGGCGATCCTCTCCGAGGGCCGGGCCAGCGGCGCGATCACCGAGGCCCAGACGACCATCGCCCGGCGGGTGGTCAACGTCTCGCGGGCGAAGGTGGCGGACGTGATGGTGCCGCTGTCGAAGGCGGTGCTGGTGGACCGCAGCGCCGGCACCGAAGCCGTCCGGGCCCTGCTGGCCGCGCACGGGCACCCCCGCCTGGGCGTCTACGAGGGCGACCGGCGGAACATCGTCGGCGTCCTGAACGCCTACGACGTCCTGCTGGACGAGACGGGCGCCCCCCCGGCCACCCACGTCGCCGACGCCCTGTCGATCCGCGCCGAGGCGGGGATCATCGAGTCCCTCGTCGCCATGCGGACCGGGCGCAGGGGCATCGCCATCGTCACCGACGCCGACGGACGGCCCACCGGCCTGGTCACCGCCAAGGACCTGGTCGAGGAGATCGTGGGGGAGTTGGACTGACGGGGCAGTTCATCATGGGCCTTCGGCGCGCCCACAGAGGACGAAAATAGCGGCTGCCGTCGGGTGCCCCGGACAAGCCGTCTTTCGGCTTGTCCGGCTCCCGCCTGTGGGCCAGCGGCGCCGGACAAGGCGGACGACGCCTTGTCCGGGGCACCCCATTTTCGAGGCAGACTGCAACTCAGGAGGGCGTCTTGGGCTGGGGCGCCGGAGGCGGGGTGTCGAGGTGCTCGACCAGCAGCCGGCAGACGGCCTCGGCCATGGACCGGGCCGAGGCGCCGTCGGCGTAGGTCCTGCCGTTGACCAGGACGCAGAAGGCGACGGCCGGAGTGTCCTCCTCGTCCAGGACGTACCCGCTGAGCCCACTGACGCCGGTCATCGAGCCGGTCTTGGCGAGCACCCTCCCCCGGGCGGCGCCGTCCAACCGCCGGCTCAACGACCCGTCGACGCCGGAGACGGGCAGGGACGCCAGGAAGGTCTTCGAGCCGGCCAGGGCGGCCAGGAGGGCGGTCATCGCGTCCGGGGAGATGGCGTTGGCCCGGCTCAGGCCCGACCCGTCGGCGACGCGGAACCGCTCGGGCGGGAGGCGATAGCCCTCGGTGAGGACCTCGGTGGCGACCTGGGCGGCACGGGCCCAGGAGGCGGGTGTCCCCTCCCCCGCCGCCGACCGCAGGAACAGGCACTCGGCCATCATGTTGAGGCTGTTCTTGTTCGCGCGGTCGAGGACCGTCGCGATGGGCGTGGACTGGACGGTGATCACGCGGGGCTTGGCGGCGGCGGGGGCGGGCCGGAGAGACACCCACACCCGCCCGGGGTGCTGCACGCCGCCCCGCTCCAGGCGGTCGGCCAGGACGGCGGCGAAGAGCATCGGCGGGTCGGGCGCGGCCACGGAGAACGGCTCGGTGCTGGACTGGCTGGCGGTGCCGGTCAGGGTGATCTCGGTGCCGGACCGTCCGAAGCGGCAGCTCCACAGATGCTTCCCGCCCGCCCTGACGCGGTTGACGACGCGGAGCCACCGGCTGGCGGGCCGGACGTCGGCCTGGACGCCCTCGCCGGCGACGGTGAAGCTCACGTCGACGCAGTTGTCGTTGAAGTTCACCCCGGCCACGCCCGCGCCGTACCACTTCCGCCGGTCGCCCGCGGGCCAATCGGGGTGGGTCATCGGCGGGGCGAAGATGCCGGCGCGAAGGATCACGTCGCCCTTGAGCTTCGTGACGCCCGCGGCGGCGACGGCGGCCGCCCATCGGTCCATCTCGTCATAGATGGTCCCGCCCCGCCGCGCCGCCAAGACGGGGTCGCCGGTGCTCGGGTCGCCGTCACCGGTGATGACGAGGTGGTCGCCCTCGACGGCCACGACGGTGCGGAAGCGGAAGTCCTCCCCCAGCCGCTTCAGGGCGACGGCGGAGGTGACCACCTTCTGGTTGCTGGCGGGGATCAGGGGACGGGAGGGGTGGACGGATGCCAATTCCTTCCCGTCGGCCAGGCGGACGGCGTGGACGCCCACGGCCGCGCCGGTCTTGGCCCGGAAGGCCTCCACCACGGCGGCGATCCGCTGGGACAGCAGCTCCTCCGGCGTGGGATCCGGCTTGCCCCGGGCGGGAGGGGAAGGAGGCGGTGCCGATAACAGAACGCACAGAAGGATGTTGCACAGCGGATTCATCGGTCGAAACCGTGCAGGCTTACGTCGACGGGTCGCCGTCGCCGAAGCAGGTCCCGACGGCCTTGGCGGCGCGGACCAGGGGGTGGTCGTGCGGGACGGTCTTGATGGTGCCGGCGATGGCCTCGATGGGGACGGAATCGACCACCCCGTCCCTGAGCACGCTCAACCGGCCGAAACGGCCCTCCATCAGCAACTCGACGGCATGGTGGGCCAGCATGGTCGCCAGGACGCGGTCGAAGGCGGTGGGCGTCCCGCCGCGCTGGATGTGCCCCAGGACGATGTGCCGGCTCTCCAGGCCGGTGCGTTTCTCCACCTCCTCCGCCACATACCGGGCAATGCCGCCGAGGCGGATCGGGTCGGGGCTGGCTTCGTCGACGTGGTCGACGATCATCTTGCCCCCGGCCGTGTGGGCGCCCTCGCCGGCGGCGATGATCGTGAACCGCTTGCCGCGCTTGGACCGCTGGAGGCACTTGTGGGACACGACGTCCATGTCGAAGGGGATCTCCGGGATCAGGATCACGTCGGCGCCCGACGCCACCCCCGCCCGCAGCGCCAGCCAACCGGCATACCGGCCCATGATCTCCACCACCATCACCCGGTGGTGGCTGCTGGCCGTGGTGTGAATCTTGTCCAAAGCGTCGGTGGCCGTGGCCACGGCGGTGTCGTGCCCGAACGTCATGTCCGTCTCGGGCAGGTCGTTGTCGATGGTCTTGGGCACGCCGACCAGCCGAAGCCCCCGCTCGATCAGGCCGGCCGCTCCCGCCATCGTGCCGTCCCCGCCGATGATTACCAGGGCGTCCAGTTGCCACTGTTGGCAGTGGTCCAGCACCTGCTCGGTCACGTCCCGCTTGACCCACCGGTCGCCTTCGCGGACGGCGAAGCTGGCGGGGTCGGCCTTGTTGGACGCCCCGAGCACCGTCCCGCCGACCGTAAGGATGTTGGACACCTCTTCCGGGGTCATCAGGTGCATCCGGTTCTCGATCAGACCGAGGTAGCCGTCCTCGATGCCGACCATCTCCAGCCCGTACTGGTAGATCCCGGTCTTGACCACCGCCCGGATCACCGCGTTGAGCCCGGGGCAGTCGCCCCCCCCGGTCAACACCCCCACCCGTCGAATCGATCCCGACGCCATTTCAACTCCTTCCCGCAGACCGCACCCCACCGCGCGGGGCACCGGCCCACATCACGGCCAGCGGATTTTACACGAAATGCCTGAGTGAGGCCGGGAAATGTCCGAAGTTAAGATGGGCGTGATGCTCGGTAGCCGGTAAGATTTCGGGTGAGCAGGACGATGCAGCCTATGAGCGAGACGTCGAACGAGCGAAGACAGCACATCCGCCACCCGATGGCGACTACCGTGGAGATGTACCACGGGCCTTCCGGCCGTCAATTCACTGCCAGAACCGTGGATATGTCAAGGGGGGGCGTCCTGATATACCTGCCGGCGGCGACACCGGTCGCCCCGGGCCACCCCGTCTTGCTGAGCATCGGCAGCCCCGGCCGGCCCGAACTGGGCGGTCTGTGCGACCAGCCCGTCGAGGCCACCATCGTCCGGGTGGACCGCAACGGCCTGCTCCAGCACGGACACCTGCCGGTGGGCGTGCGGTTTACACAACCCACCGCCCAGGCATGACATGCCGGTGACGTGGGGGAACGAGCCGGGGCGATGGCGGCCTCGGAGGCGTGCGATTCCGCGTCTTCAGTCTCCCCCCGCTACGCCTGTCTCCCCGTCCGGGTACAGGACGCTGACCAGGTACAGCCCGCCGGGCAGGGCGGTCGGACCGCCGTCGCGGCGATCCCGGCTGGCCAGCAGGAGGTCGATCCGCTCCGGGCCCCAGCGCCCCCGGCCGATCTCGATCAGCGTGCCGGTGATGTTCCGCACCATCTTGTACAGAAACCCGTCGCCGCTGACCGTCACGTGCACCTCGTCGCCATGGGCGGAGGCCGTACATCGCCGGATGGTCCGGCGGGTGTCTTGCCGCTGCTCGGCCGAGGAGGCGAACCCGCGGAAGTCGTGCCGCCCGACCAGCCGGGCGGCGGCGTCGGCCATGAGATCGACGTCCAGGGGCACGGGGCAATGGTACACCCGACCGGCCAGCATCGCCGGCTTGGCGGGGGCGACGTGGATGCGGTAGCGATAGGTCTTGCCGAGGGCGGAGATGGAGGCATGGAAGTCGTCGGGCGCCTCGCGGGCGGAGAGGATGGCGATGTCCCCGGGGCACTTGCTGTCGGCGGCGCGGCGGAGGCTGTCCAGCGGGATGGCCAGGTTGGTCGTCCGGAAGTTGGCCCCCTGCCCCAGCGCGTGCACGCCCGCGTCGGTCCGCCCGGTCCCGTTGACGGTGACGGGGTGGCCCACCACACGGCAGATCGCCTGCTCCAGGCAGCCCTGGACGGTCAGGATCGGCTCCGGCTGCCGCTGCCACCCGTGGAACCGCCGGCCGTCGTAGCTGACCACCAGGCGGATGTTCCGGCGCGGGACGGAACCGGATTCAACGGGATCGGTCATGGGCGGATCATCACCCCGTCCAGCCGGCGGCGTTCAGTTGGTCTTGCCCGGATCGGGGATCTCCTGGGTGGGATCGGGCAGGGGCAGGCCTTCCATCACCACGTTGTCGAACCCCGCCGGTTGCGAATAGGCGCCCAACTCGACGATCACCGACGACCAGGCGACCTTGTCCGTCTCGTAGCCGGTCTGGAACTCCTTCAGCACCCTGCCGTTGACGGACCAGGTGACCGTCCGGCGCGCGTCCCACGAGACGGCGACGCGGTAGATGGTGCTGGGCGACGGGCGGACACTGGTGTTCTCGTAGACCCTGGTCCTGTCGTCGTAAATCTCCCACGACCGGCCGGACCTGGCGCCCATGATCAGCCGGATCCGGTGGTAGCGAGGCGACTTGCGCCGGTTGCCGGCCAGCAGGTTCACCTGCACCTCCATCTCCTCCTGCCCGCTGGTCCGCAGGCTGAGCTTGAAGGGCACGCCCGCGCGCCAGGCGAGCCGATGCTCGATCCGGCACCGCTGGTATTGCTGGGGGCCCGCCGCCAGGATGTTCTTGGACGCCATGACCTTCCACGCGCCCTCCAGGCCGGTCCAGTCGCCGTACTGGTCCTCGTCGGAAAAATCGTAGCTCACCCGGACCCGCCCGTCGGACAGGGGCTCGAACCGCCCTGCCAGGGGGCCGCAGGCCGCCTGAATCTGCTGGATCAGCAGGTCCCCGGGGCTTTGACCCGCCAGCCGCTCCGCCTGCGTCAGCAGCAGGCGGACCTTGGTGGCCGCCAGCGGCTCGGGGCCGGACTGGAGAAACGCCCGGCACAGATCGGCCGCGACGGCGCCCACCCGCTTGCGGGCCTGTTCGTCCTGGCACGATTCCGCGGCTGCGCACAGCTCGGATACCACGTCGCCGACCTTCCCCGCCGCCGGGAGGGCCTTGGGGTCCTTCAAAAAGGCCCCCGCCGCGACGACGGCGTCGGCGCGGGGATGGGCGGTCCCGGCCAGATGATCGGCCGCCAGGGAAACGTCGCCGTCCATCGTCAGGTACACCTCGCCCAGCCTGCGGCGCGCGTCCTTCTCGCCCTCGGCGTCGCCGCGCTGACGGGCCAGGGCCAGCATCGCCTCCGCCGACCGGATCTCGGCCGCACGCCGGTGCAGCCCGCGCGACCGCTCCCGGACCGATTCCAGGCGCGCCCGCGACAGGCGGTAGAGCGTCACCATCCCCTCGACGGTCTTGAGCACCGTGTCCCCCTCGTCCAGCCGCCCGGCGTCCAGCAGGGCGTTGGCCAGGTCCAGGTCGGCGGCGACGATCTGGCCTGCGGCGTCCTCGCGAGCCTCCTTCGACGGGTTCGCCCGGCAGACGGCGCGGAAGCGGGTCCGGGCGATCTCCGCGGCCATCTCGGCCTTGCGGACGGGATCGAGCCGGCCCACCTGGTCGGCGAAGGCGAGGGCGTCGGCCGCGACCTTGGCGGCCTCGGCGCTGCCGAGGGAGGCCGTCAGTTTCACCACCTCCAGCGCCAGCAGGTAACGAACCACCGGCGGGTTGCCCGACTCCGCCGCCGCCAGCAGCATCTCCCGCGCCAGCTCGAGGTTGTCCTCTTCGGCGGGCGAGGCCATGACCGCGGCCACCCGCTTCCCGTACAGTTCCGCCACGAGCTTCGCCTCCGGCGACGGCTGCGTGGCCGGGTCGGCGCGGACCGCCCCCGCCACCGCAACGAACGTCAGAACGAACGCCGAGATATGCCTGCCGGGTCGATTCATCGGCTTCCTGCCTAACCGACACCTGCCGGGCGACGGCGCAGCCGGACTCCACTATATCGGTAAACCCCGCCCGCAGACATAGGGTGCCGTCAATTCAGCGCTTCGGCGATCTGGACCGCGTTGAGGGCGGCGCCCTTGCGGATCTGGTCGCCGCTGACGAACAGGTCGATCCCGCGCCCGTCGGGCTGGGAGATGTCCTGCCGGATCCTGCCGACGAGGACATCGTCCTGATCCGTGGCGTCCAGGGGCATGGGGAAGTAGTTCTTCGCCCGGTCGTCGACCACCTTCACGCCGGCGGCGCCGGCGAGGATCTCGCGGACCTCCTGGTCCGTGATGGGATTCGTGAACTGGAGGTTGATCGCCTCGCTGTGCGCCCGCATCACCGGCACGCGGACGCAGGTGGCGGTGATCAGGATCTCCGGGGCATGGAAGATCTTCCGCGTCTCGCGGACCATCTTGGTCTCTTCCTCGTTGTACCCGTCGGGCCCGACGGCGCTGTTGTGGCTGAAGACGTTGAACGCCGCCACGTGAGGCAACACCTGCGGGGTGAACTCCTTGCCGTCGAGCATCGCGCGGGCGCCCGCTTCCAGCTCGGCCATCGCCTTGGCCCCGGCGCCGCTGGCGGCCTGGTACGTGCTGACCACGATCCGCCGGATCGGGTTGGCCTTGTGCAGCGGCCAGACCGGCACGTTCATGATGATCGTCGAGCAGTTCGGGTTGGCGATGATGCCGTTGTGGGTCTTGATGTCCTCGGCGTTGATCTCCGGGATCACCAGCGGCACGTCCGGGGCCATCCGGAACGCCGAGGTGTTGTCCACCATCACGCACCCCGCCGCCTTGATGGCGGGGGCGAACCTTTTGGACACGGAACCGCCCGCGGAGGAGAGTACAAGGTCAAGGCCCTTGAAGCTCGCCTCGGTGACCTCCTCGACCGTCAGCTCCTCGCCGCGAAACGTGATCTTCTTGCCGGCGGAGCGGTGCGAGGCCAGCAGCTTCAGGCTCGCCAGCGGGAAATCGCGCTGATCGAGAATCTTGAGAAACTCGGTGCCCACGGCACCGGTCACGCCCAGGATCGCGGTCTTGTACGCCATGATCGTTCGCCGGCGCGCCCGCACGCGCCCGCCTTCGCTCAGAGTCTCCACACTGCCCGCCCGGCTCCTGCCGTCGGCGCAGACGGACATAATATCATACCAACCGGCACTCGCCAAGGGCCTGTGCACGGGGATCAATGGGAAAACGCCGTCGGCCGCCCGGGGCGAGCCGCCCCTAGTGCGCGCACGTCATCCCCATCGCGATCAGGCTGACAGGCAAGGCCACCACGCCCAGGATCATCCCGGCCTTAGCCAGGCCTCTGCCCCCGGCTGCGTATACCCCGGGCTCCTGCGACATCCGGCTCGTCGCCACTGTGCCCGCCACGATCGCGGCAATGCCGAACGCTAGACCCACGCCCAGGCAGCAGGACGTCATCAATGCGATCGCCCCCAACCCCAGCGACGCGACGGCGCCCGGGTGCAGCGGCAGCAGGGGCGGAGGACCCATGTGGGGCTCGACCCGCCGGACGGGCACCTCCTGCCGTTCGGGCGCCCGGGGCGGGAGAACGATGGGCGCCTCCGGCTCGATGGGGTCCAGCTCCGGACCGGTGGGCGTCACCGGAGGCAACTCGGGCCCCGGCGGCGACCACGCCGGCTCGGACGGCGGGATCACGATCTCCGCAGGCTCGGGATCCGGCACCCGGCGAACGTTCACCCCGTACGCCATCCCCAACATCCCACACTGCGGGCACTTAACCGCCTTGCCGGCTTGGTCGTCCGGGAAAAGAAACTCCCGGCTGCATTCAGGGCATGTGTAGTACAGCATGGCGGCACCTTTACGGGAGGCGAGGTTCGCCCACATTCTGCCCCCGGCAACTCCAGGCGGTCAAGCGAATTGCCGCGACGGCGGGCCGGCTTTTGGATATGGGCTCACTGCGGGGCGGTCAGAGAATCCCCTCCCGCCGCATCCACTCGACCGCCCGGGCGAGGGACTGCTCGGGGGTGTGGATCGGCTCATACCCGAGC
>DASRZG010000602.1:0-5958 GCA_035686585.1 Phycisphaerae bacterium | reverse complement strand
CCTGGCCTTCCAGGCCGCCCTGGTACAGGCTGTAGATCTGCTTGGTGATCGGGAAGTGCGGGGACTTCTGCGCCAGCACCAGCGAGTCGGACACCTCCAGCATCGAGAAGGAGAAGGTCAGGATCGCCCCGACCACCACGTTGGCGGCGATCAGCGGGATGGTGATCCGCAGCGCCGCCCGGAGGGGCCCGGCCCCGAGGTTGCGGGCGGCCTCCTCCAGCGTCACCGACGTCTGCTTCAGCCCGGCGGAGATCGACCGGACCATGTACGGCAGACGCCGGACGCTGTAGGCGATCACCAGGATGCCCATCGGGTCGGCGTCCGGGCCGATCGCCGCCAGCGGCGAACCCGGGCGGGTCATCAGCACGTACCCGCCGGCGATCACCAGCCCCGGCACCGCCAGCGGCAGCATCGCCATTGCGTCCAGCGCCGATCCGCCCGGGACCTTCATCCGGACCGCCAGGAAGGCGATGCAAAGCCCCAGCACAATGTCCACCACCGTCGCCAGCGAGGCGTACCGCAGCGAGTTGACGATGCTGTTCCACGTGTCCGACTCGCTGAACACCTTGGTCATGTGCCCGAAGGTGTAGCGGGTCGGCAGGATGGTCGTGCCCCACTCGTCGGCGAAGGCCTGGAGCATCACTCCGACGTGCGGCAGCAGGGCCAGGAACGTCACCGTTCCGAATGCCAGCCAGATGCCCGCGACTGCCCATCGCCCCGGCCTGGCGGCGACGGCGGCGACGCCGCGCTGCATCATCGCCCCGGCCCCCCGGCCGAACAGGACCCGCCCCAGCCCGTACATGAACACCGCGCTGGACAGCATCACGAAGACCATGGAGAACGTCTGGGCGGGGTTTTCCAGCTTGTTGAGGCCCTGGAAGATCAGCACCGGCAGCATCCGCTCGTAGCCCACCATCAGCGGCGTGCCCAGCTCGGTGAAGCTCCAGATGAACACGATCGTCCCGCCGGCGAACAGGCCCGGGGCCATCAGCGGCAGGATCACCCGCCAGAACGTCCGCCAGCGCGAGGCGCCCAGGTTCCGCGAGGCCTCGATCATCGTCGGGTCCACGTTGGCCACCGCGGCGGCGGCGTTGAGGTACATGATCGGGTACAGGTGCAGGATCTCCAGGATCACCACCACGTTGAACCCGCCCCCGCGCCAGTCCACCTCCGGCAGGTGCAGCCTCTCCAGGATCAGGTTGAACGACCCGCCGTGCAGCGCCATGAACTTCTGCATCGCCACCGCCCCCACGAACGGCGGAAGCACCATCGGCACCAGCAGCAGACCCGACGCCAGCCGCTTGCCGGGGAAGTCATAGTGGTGGCCCAGCATCGCCAGCGGCACGGCCACCAGGAACGCCCCCAGCGTCACGACGCAGGCGACCTTCACCCCGTTCATCAACGCCGGCGCGGTGTTCAGGTCCGTGAAGACCTGCCGGAACCAGTACAGCGTCGGGGCCCCCCTGTCAAAGAAACCCGACTGGACCGCCCAGCCCAGCGGCACGAGAAGGAACAGGACCAGAAAGGCCCCGCAGACGATCGCCAGGATGTAACGGAACCACGGCCTCATCGCTGATCGCGGATTGGCTATTTCTGCTCGATGATCCGGTTGTACTTGTCCCGGAAGAACCGCTGCCAGGCGTTGGTGATCTCGCGGGCCTTTCGCTCGTCGCCGGACAGCTTGACCGCGGTGGCCAGGGCGGTCTCCTTGTCGGCCAGGTCCGCCGGGAGGGCGACGAACTCCTTCATCAACTGCTGCCCCTTGGGCGTCCGGCCCGCGTTCAGGACCACCTTCCAGGCCTTGGCCAGCTCCTCCCTGCTGTCCAGGGCGGCCGCCTTCATCAGCGGCCCGTGAAGCTGCCCCACGCGGATCTCGTGGGCCTTCTGGTCGAGCACGAAATCGACCTCGAACACGTCGACCAGCGGCTCGATCATCTTGCCCTTGTACTTGGTGTACATGTCGCGCCGGATGGGCTGGCGGCGGAGGGTGTGTCTCTTCGGCCCGCCGGGGGTCCCGGCCGGCAGGCACCACAGCGACTGGCCACGCTCGGAGAGGACGAACTCGACGAACCGCTGGGCCATCGCCGGGTGGGGGGCGCCCTGGAGCATGCTGATGGGGTCGGGGGTGAACGCGGCCGTTTCGGCCGGCAGGGCGAAGGCCAGCTCGCCCTCCTTGGCCTGGGCCATCCTGTTGTAGGCGTAGAAGTCGATCGCCGCCCCGGCCAGGACGTCCCCGTCGGCGACGTCCCGGACCACGTCGGACGCCCCGCCGGTGAAGCGCCGGCAGTTGCCGAAGATCTTCACCAGTTTCGCCCACCCCGCCGGCCAGTCGGGCGCGGACTGGACGATCATCTCGTAGGCGGCCCGGGCGCTGCCCGATTGCGACGCGTCGGCGGCGGAGACCTGCCCGTACATCCGCGCCGTGGCCAGGTCGTCCCACGTCCTGGGGACGGGCAGCTTCCGCTCGTCCAGCAGCTTCCTGTTGTACAGGATGCCGAAGCAACTGACGGCGGCGGCGTACCACCGGCCCTGCGCGTCGTATTGCGGGACGCCGCGGATGTCCTGGGGGAGCTGGGCCATGATCTCCTCGGGCAGCTGGACCGGCACGTTCAGGCCCTTGGCCGCCAGCATCTCGTGATCGGGCCCGCCGCCGCCGAAGTACAGGTCGATCCCGCTGGTGCCCGCCCCGCCCTCGTACTGGTTGAGCAGGAAGCGCGTGATCAAGGTCGTCCCGCCCACCTCGCGCCACTCGAAGACCACGTCCGTCCGGTGCGTTTCCTTGTGCCAGTCGCGGAAGGCCTGCTCGAACTCCACCTGGATGCTCTTGTTGTGCGGGCTGACGATCACCAGGTCGGCCTGGACCTTCTTGCGGCACCCGCCCAGCCAGAACAGCACCGCCAGGGCCGCCGCCGCCCACACGCTCCAGCACCGCCACGAACGCACACTCATTCCCGATCTCCTTCCAGGACACTCAGTGTAGCCGCTGGACCGCCCGGGGCAATCGCGGATCGTTTTGGCCGCCGGGCAAAAAAGCGGTGGAAATCCGCGTAACACAACGTAATACTTATCCGGGGCGGGCCCGGACCCCCCGGCTGCGGGAGAAAGCGATGAAACAGCCCAAGCAGGAAACTGTGACGTTCAAGGCGGATCCCGCCCTGCTGGAGGCGATGGAGGGGATCCCGAACCGGTCGCGGTTCATCCGCGACGCCATCCTGGCGGCGCTGGGCAGCGCCTGCCCGCTGTGCACGGGCTCGGGCATCCTCACGCCGCACCAGCGGGAGCACTGGGAACGATTCGCCGAGACTCACGCGATGGCCAAGTGCCCGGAATGTCACGAGAAGCACCTGATCTGCACGCGCGACGGCGCGTAGGCCGGCGCAGGAAGGATCGATCCCATGGACCATCGCCATCACGATCACCTTGGCGCCGTCCCCGCCGGCGGGGTGGCGCGGATGATCGGCAGGGAGCTGGCCGAGCACGTTCCGTTCACCGTCATCGGCGCCGCCACCGGCGTTGTGGTGGCGGTGGTGTTCCTGCACGGGGGCTTCCCGGCCTGGTGGTCCGCGCGGCTGTTCGAGGTGTTCCACCCGCTGCACGTGATGCTGTCGGCGGTGGTGACGGCGGCGATGTACCGGCTGCACACGAAGGGGGGGATCGTCAAGACGGTCCTGATCGGCTACGTCGGGTCGGTGGGCATCGGCACGCTGAGCGACTGCCTGCTGCCGTACGCCGGGGAGCTGCTGCTGGCCGGGGCCGGCGGGGGCGGCCACATCGACGCCCACGCCCACATCGGCTTCATCGAGGAGTGGTGGCTGGTCAACCCGCTGGCGCTGTTGGGGGTGGCGATCGCCATCGTCTGGCCGAGGACGAAGCTTCCGCACGCCGGGCACGTCCTGCTGAGCACGTGGGCGTCGCTGTTTCACATGCTGATGGCCATGAGTGGGCAGGTGGCGGTGTGGATGTACGCGGCCGTGGCGGGGATCCTGTTCGTGGCCGTGTGGGTGCCGTGCTGCGCCAGCGACATCGTCTTTCCGCTGCTGTTCGCGCCCCGCAAGGCGGCTGGGGAGGGCCGTTGAGCCAAGAGGGGGTGAAGTTTTTCGCCGGTCGGTCCGATATGCCTACAGACGGGACGCCTTGTTTGCCCGTTTGCGCGGGTGCCACGGACTGCTTGTCAGTCCGTGTTCCACGGTGCTCTGGAAGAACACAGGCTGCAAGCAGCCTGTGGCAGCCCTGTTACGCCGGAGGCAGAACCGATCGGACGATGAGGACCGCCGAAGTCCAACCCGGCAGCGAGCGCGCGGACGTATCCAACCTGTTGGCGGAGGTCGGCGCGCTGCGGCGCCAACTGAGCCGGGCGCAGCGCCTGGCGACGGTGGGCACCATGGCGGCGATGGTCGCCCACGAGTTCAACAACATCCTCACCCCCGTCCTCAACTACGCCCAGATGGCCCGCGGCGGCAATGACGCGCTCCGCGAGAAGGCCCTCCGCATGGCGCAAGAGGGATCGCTGCAGGCCACGGCCATCTGCCAGGCGCTGCTGGACCTGACCGGCAGGGAGGGCGAGAAGCCCCAAAAGGTCGTCCTGGCCGAGTTGGTCAACGAGACGCTGACCGCCATGGCCCGCGACCCGGCCAAGGACAGCATTCGCCTGATCACCCGCGTCTCGCCGGCGATCGAGCTGACCACCCGTCCCGCCGAGCTCAAGCAGGTCCTGCTGAACCTGATCATGAACGCCCGCCAGGCCGTGCTCGCCAAGCCGCGCGGGCAGAGCATATCGATCTCCGCCCTTCGCCGAGGAAACGAGGTGTTCCTGCGGGTCTCCGACACCGGCGTCGGCATCCCCCCCGAGCACCTCAAGAGGGTCTTCGAGCCGTTCTTCACCACCCGCGGCGCCGAAGGCTCGGGACTGGGGCTGGCGGTCTGCCGGCACATCGTCGAATCGCTCCACGGCAGGATGTCCCTCCGCAGCCAACTGGACAAGGGGACCCACTTCACCGTCGTGCTCCCCCTTGCCGGCAAGGCCCTTGGCAGTTCCCGCAAGCACTGAGCCGCACGGGCCGGTATCGCGCGGGCGCACCCGTCGCTTGGTGCGTGATGGGCCGCCCCGATCGCGCTCACCCCTTCCGCTGCGGCCGGAAGAGGGTGTCCACCACGTTGCGGACGTACTGCTCGTCGGAGAGGCCCTCGGTGGCCTCGGTCGGGAAGGCCAGGACGCCGCGAAAGTGGTCGGCGATGCCGGCGAACAGCTCGACGCGGGCCTGGGCCTCGAGGGTGTCGCGGCGGATCAGCGCCAGCAGGGCCACCCGGGCCTCCTCGGGGCCGACGCGCTGGCGGAGGCGGGCCTCCAGGTGCGGGTGGGCGCGGAAGGAGTTGTACTTGTCGCCCAGGACCTTCGCCAGGTCGGGCCGGGGCAGCCGGGGCGTCCGGACCACCACCGTCCCGGCCGCCAGGTCCCCCAGCCTCTGGCAGCGCCGCGTCAGCAGGCAGACGATCCCGCCGACCAGGTACAGCATCGGCAGCATGTCGGCGATCCGCAGCAGGTTGCGGATCGCCACCTGCGGGAAGGTCAGCCGGAGGCCCCGCTCGTCCATCACCCGCAGCCCCAGCATTCGCTTGCCGACCGTCCGCCCACGCCAGAACCACTCCAGCACGATCCCGTAGCCGAACCAGATGGCAAAGGTCAGCAGAAAGAACACCGCCAGCGCCAGGTTCAGGCTGACCGTCGCGAGCATCGACACCAGCATCACGGCGAGGATGGTCATGCCGATGACCAGCAGCAAGTCCACCAGCCAGGCCAGGAACCGCGTCACCGGCCCGGCCAGCAGCAGGGCGAAGCGGCACCCCTCGGGCGTCTGGATGATCAGCCGGTTGACCCGCTGTCCGCTCATGCCGCCAGCTCCTTCCGGCGTGCGCCCCGCCGGCCCGAAAGGGCCAGAAAGGCCGCCAGCAGCACCAGTT
>DASRZG010000601.1:0-15155 GCA_035686585.1 Phycisphaerae bacterium | reverse complement strand
AGGTGGGCAGGAGCCTGGTCGAGGCCGACCATGTGGAGCCCATGAAGAAGCTGCTGGGGCGGGCCGGCGGGAAGATCCTCCTGCCGTGCGACCACGTGGCCACCGACGATTTCGCATCCGGCGCGCCCGTGCCGGTCGACGAGGTCAACATCCCCGACGACCTGATGGGCATGGACATCGGCCCCCGGACCGTGACCGCCTTCGGCCGGGTGGTCGCCGGCGCCAAGACCATCGTCTGGAACGGCCCGATGGGCGTGTTCGAGAAGGCCGCCTACGCCGCCGGCACGCGGGCGATGGCCGAGGCCGTCGCCGGAGCGACCGACCACGGCGCCGTCAGCGTGATCGGCGGAGGCGACTCCGCCGCCGCCGTCGCCCAGATGGGCCTGGCCGACCGAATGACCCACGTGTCCACCGGCGGTGGAGCGTCGTTGACCTATCTGGAAGGGAAGGCGATGCCGGCGATTGAAGTCCTTGACAGGCAGTAAATCCGAAGCACGAAAAACGAAATCCGAAACAAATTCGAAACAGCAAACTCGAAAGAAGAAGCGGAAAGAAGAAACAACAGGAACAGGCTGGGCGCTATTGGAGACCGGCGGAAAGGGGATGTATGGGCGAGTCAGGATCGGGCGGGCGGTATGATCTTGAGGATCGAACGTTCGAGTTCGCCAGGCGGTGCCGGGCACTCGTGAAGCGGCTGCCCCAGTCTGTCGCGAACGAGGAAGACGGGCGTCAGTTGATCAAGGCGTCGGGCTCGGTGGGGGCGAACTACATCGAGGCCAACGAGTCGCTCGGGAAGAAGGACTTCCAGATGCGGATCAGGATCTCCCGGAAGGAGTCGAAGGAGAGCAGATACTGGCTCCGCCTCGTGGACGTGGGAGAGGATGCGTCCGTGGAGCATGAGCGTGCCGCCCTGGTGCAGGAAGCCACGGAACGGATGAACATCTTCGGCGCGATTCTCCGAAACAGTACCTGATGGCCCGGAGAAAGCGCATGGCGCCTGGAAAGGCCGGTGTTTCAGGTCCGTTGGTTGCCTCTCCGGCTGTTTCTTTGGCTGCTTCTTTGGCTGCTCCTTTCTGATTTCGAGTTTCAAATTTGTTTCGGATTTCGTTTTTCGGATTTCGGATTTGGTCCTTCCTGCGCCTTGGTGGCGCGTCAAAGGAGAAGGCGATGACAGAGGATTTCAGAACCAAAGCCCTTGCTTTCATCCGTGAACATCCGATCGTGCACTTGGCGACGGTGGATAAGGATCGTCCCCGGGTGCGGGTCATGGCGGTGGCCCAAACCGATGACGACTTCACGGTCTGGTTCGCCTGCGGCAACTCGTCGGCGAAGGTGAAGCAGATCGGGCAGTGTCCGAACGTGGCCGTCTCGGCGTATGCCGACGAGCAGGACCTGGTCGTGGAAGGGAAGGCCGAGGTCGTCACCGACGAGGCGGTCCGCCGGCGGATGTGGCGGGACGAGTGGAAGAGGTACTTTCCGGGCGGGCCTGGGGACCCGGAATACTGTTTAATCAAGGTGGCCCCGGATGCCGCCCGGTACCGCGACCTGAAGGCGACGGGCTTCGAGGCCCAGGACGTGCTTTGAGACCTTCTCTGCCGGGAGATGGGAGGCAGCGATGAGGACGTGCGCGACGGCTGCGCTGATAGCGTTGCTGGCGGCCTGGCCGGCGGTGCCGGCACAGGCGGCGGAGGCGAAGGCGGACGACGCCCGCATCCGCGAGCTGGTCGGCCGGCTCGGCGCGGACGACTACAGGACCCGCGAGCAGGCCCAGGCCGAGCTGGTCAAGGTCGGCCCGTCCGCGATTCCGCCGCTGGAGAAGGCCTTGGCCGAGACGTCCGACCCGGAGGTCAAGCTCCGCGCGGGGCAGATCCTGCCCGAACTTCGCAAGCAGGCGGCCAAGCTCATGGCGGCGAGGATCAAGGAGAACCTCCTGTGGACCGAGCCGCTGGCCGAACCGGTTAACGGCAGGCTGGTCGCCGCCGGCGGGTGTGTGCTGGTGCAGGGGAGAACCGGGAAGATCACAGCCGTGGACATCGCCACCCGCAAGGTGGGGTGGCAGGCGGCGGGCAAGAAGGACGTCCCCGCGATCGTCGCGGGCACCGTGGCCTACGTGGTGAGCCCGGCCGGCGATCTGGAGGCGATCGATCTGAAGACCGGCAAGGCCACCGACGGCTTCAAGGCCGGGGCGGTCAGCGGCGAGCCGGTGCTGGCCGACGGGGTAATCTACGCCCTCGGGTCGGACAAGGTCTTCCGGGCGATGGACGGGCGGACGGGCGAGTGCAAGTGGGAAGCCAAGGTCGAGGCGGGCGATTCCTGCCCGCCCCCGGCCGTGTGGGAAAAGGCCGTGCTCGTGGGCACCGGCGGGGGGAAGGTGGCGGCGCTGGATCGCGGCACGGGCAAGATGATATGGAGGGCGCAGGTGGGTGTCGGCGACGTCCAGGCCTTGGCCGTCTGCGGGGACGTCCTGGTGATCCGGTCCGTCGACCGGGTATGCGGGCTGGACGCGGCCTCGGGCAAGATGATGTGGACGACCCGCCCGTTCATGAATGCGGCCATAGCGGCGAAGGTGCAGCAACTGGTGATCGTGAACGGTCAGGTGATCCGGAAGGGCGAGGGCGCGGCTCTCGACGGGTCCGGTCTGGCGGTCGCGGGGGACACGGTCTACCTGGCCGGGGATAGCAGGCTGATCGCGGTGAACGCGCGGACCGGACAGCACGTGTGGTCCTGCTCGCCGGGAGAGAAGGCCGGCGGGGATGAGGACGCCGGCAACGCCAACGTGCCGCTGATCATCGGCGGCAACGGGATGATGAGGGTGCGGATTCAGGGCAACGTGGTCGGCCCCGGCGGGTTGGTTGTGGTCGGGGCGGGCTTCGGCGGGCTGGGCGAGCCGCTGCTGGACGGGGATGTCATCTACTGCGGAAGCGCCAAGGGCCTGCACGCGGTGGACCGCAGATCGGGCGAGCCGCTGTGGGTGTTCGAGACGTCCGATCCCGTCGTGGGCCGGCCTGTGATCGCCGACGGGGTGATCTACTTCGTTGCCGCCGGGGAAGGCGGACGGTCCACGCTCCACGCCGTGCGGATCAAGGAGGCCAAGTGAGCAAGGCCGGCAGCAATCCCTGGTATCGCATCGGCGACCCGCCGTATATCGCCCCGTCGCTGCTGGCGTGCGACTTCATGCGCGTGGGGGCGATGGCGGCCGAGGCGATCGCCGGCGGGGCGGCCGTGCTCCACGTGGATATCATGGACGGGCAATTCGTGCCCAACCTGTCGATGGGCCCGGCCTTCGTCCAAAGCGCCCGGGCGTTCACCGACCACCCGCTGGACGTGCATATCATGGTGGCCGACGCCCTGTACTACGCCGAACGATTCGCCGACGCGGGGGCCGACTCGGTGACGTTCCACGTGGAGGCGGATTCGGACCCCGCCGAGGTGATCGAGCGGCTCCGCGGGCGGGGGCTGGGCGTGGGCATCACGCTCCGCCCGGGCACCTCGGCCGAGGCCGTCCAGCCTTTCGTCGAGGCGGTGGATATGGTATTGGTGATGACCGTCGAGCCGGGCTACGGCGGGCAGGAGTTCAGGGAAGACCAGTTGCCCAAGATCCGGCAGATCCGCTCGTGGCTGGGCCCGGACAAGCGGCTGGAGGTGGACGGCGGGATCGACACCGAGACCATCGCCGCCTGCGCCGCCGCGGGCGCGGACGTGTTTGTCGCGGGCAGCACGGTGTTCCGCAGCGGCGACATCGCCGGCACCGTGGCGGCCTTGAGAAACGCCGCCCGGCGATGACGCTGGGTGCCACAGGCTGCTTGCAGCCTGTGCCTCCCTCCGCCGGTGGACAACACGGGCTGCAAGCAGCCCGTGGCACCCGGGAAGTCGATGTGGACGACTCGCCCTGGCGTGCGAGTGAAGAGAAAGAAGGAGCCGAACCGATGACGGAGACCAGTCCCGGTTCGCCGTTTCAATACATTCCGATTCCGGAAGGCCCTCCGGTCCGCAAGAAGCGGGAGATGCCCGACGGGCTGTGGATGCGGTGCGACGAGTGCGAATCGACGCTGTTCCGCAAGACGGTGGCGGAGAACATGGACGTCTGCCCCGAGTGCGGCGCGCACTTCCGGATCGGGGCCCGCAGGCGCCTGGAGCAGTTGGCCGACCCGGAGACGTTCGAGGAGCTGTTCGCCGAGATCGCCCCGGGCGATCCCCTGACCTTCGAGTGGCGCGGGCAGACCTACGCCCAGCGGATCCGCGCCGAGCAGGCCAAGACCGCCTCCACCGAGGCCGTGCTCACCGGCGAGGGCTATGTCCGAGGCCGGCGCGTGGCGATGGGGATCATGGACGGCGACTTCCTGATGGGCTCGATGGGCTCGGTGGTGGGCGAGAAGATCGCCCTGCTGATCGAGCACGCCGGCGAGCGCCGCCTGCCGCTGGTGATCGTGACCACCTCCGGCGGGGCGCGGATGCACGAGGGCGCCCTGTCGGTGATGCAGATGGGCAAGACCGCCGCCGCTCTGGGCAGGCTCGACGACCGCAAGGGCCTGTTCATCTCCGTCCTGGCCGGGCCCACCCTCGGCGGGACCACCGCCAGCTTCGCCATGCTCGGCGACGTCATCCTGGCCGAGCCGGGGGCGATGATCGGCTTCGCCGGCACGCGCGTGATCGCCAACACGATCAAGACCGAGCTGCCCGAAGGCTTCCAGCGGGCCGAGTTCCTGCTGGCTCACGGCTTCATCGACCGCATCGTCGCCCGCCACGAGCTCCGCAGCGAGATCGCCCAGTTGATCGACCTCTGCGGGAAATAAAGACCGAACGCCCCCCCACGCGGAGGCCCAATCGCCCCCCAGCGGAAGTCGCAGCGAAGCGAAGATGCCTTCGGTACGGGGGGTTCGTCGCTTTCCGAACCCTGTGCGTAAGCAGCACCCCGGACACAGACATCCACCCATGACCCATTCCATCCACCCCATCACCCAACCCCCCAAGCATCACTTCTTCGGCTACTACGACATGAGGCCCTGGGACCCCTCCGGCCGGTACCACTTGGTCCTGGAGGTGGACTTCGCCGACCGCCCGCCGACCCCCGACGACCAGGCGACCGTGGGCATGGTGGACCTGGCCGCCGGCAACGCCTTCAGGCCGCTGGCGGCGACCCGGGCGTGGAATTTCCAACAGGGGGCAATGCTGCACTGGCTTACGACGGAGGAGGGGACCATCCTGTTCAACGACCGGCGTGACGGCCGGTTCGTCTGCGTCGCCCACGAGGTGGCCGGCGGGGGCCAGCGGATCCTCGGCCCGGCCATCGGCGCGTTGACCGACGACGGGCGGTTCGCCGCCACGCTGAACTTCGCCCGGATCGCCGTGACCCGCCCGGGCTACGGGTACGAGGGCCTGGCCGATCCCGGGCGCGGGCGGAACCTTCCCGACGGCGACGGGGTGGGGCTGCTGGCGACCGGCACGGGCGAGCACGCCATGCTGGTGACGTTCGCCGACCTGGCGGGCATGCAGGAGGCGGACCTGTCGTACGGGTCACAGCCCGTCTGGTTCAACCACGCCCTGTTCAACCCCTCCGGCACGCGGGTCGCCTTCCTGTGCCGCTGGGCCGCGGGGAAAAGCTGGCGGACGCAGATGTGGGCGGTGGACATCGACGGGCACAACCTGCTCCGCCTGCTGGAGGGGCCCATGGTCAGCCACTACGACTGGAAGGACGACGCCACGCTGGTGGCCTGGGCGGGCGTGGACGGGGTCAACGCGGTGTGGGAGTTCGACGCCATGCGCCGCGGCCGGCCCCGGGCGGTGTTCCCCGACGTCATCGGCGCCGACGGGCACATCTGCTTCCGCCACGACCGCCGCTGGCTGGCGACGGACACCTACCCGGACGCCGACGGCAACCGCCGGCTGGCGATCGTCGAATGCGCCACGGCTCACCGGGTCGAGCTGGGGGCGTACCACTCGCCCATGAGGCCGGGGATGCACGAGATCCGCTGCGACTTCCACCCTTCCTGGAGCGACGACGACCGCCAACTCGCCATCGACGGGATGCACGAGGGGACCCGGCAGCGGTACGTGCTGACGCTGGCGACATAGGGCCCCGTCCCCTGCCTCGAAAATGGGGGTGCCCCGGACAAGCGGAACACCTGTTTAGCCGCGACCCACAGGGGAGCGCGTTGGCATGCCTACCCACAATGTCCGGTGACGGACGCGCTCCCCTTCAGGTCGCGGCTAAACGACTGCCAAGCGGAGCTTGTCCGACTGGGCGGGTCACGCCTCGGCGCCGCCGACGTGGCTGTCGGGCGGGGTCTCCTTGGCCGGCTCGGCCGCCGCGTCGGTCTTGGCGGCGGGTTTGCGGCGGCGGCGGCGGGAGGTTTTCTTCTTGGCCGCCGCCGCGGCGGCGTCCGGCTCGCCGGGGTCGGGCTTGGCCAGGTCGGGTTCGGCGGCGGCCTTGGCGCCCTCCTGCGCCTGGGCGGCGGGCTTGCGGCGGGAGCGCCGGCGTTTCTTCTTGGTGGGCTTCTCGCCGGCGGCGGGTTCGGCCTCGGCCCGCGGAGGCGCCTCCGCCCCGGCGGGGGTGGGCTCCTGCGGCTTCGCCTCTTCCGGCTTGGTCGCGTCGGCGGCGGGTTTCTTGCGCCGGCGGCGGGATCTCTTCTTCTTGGCGGTGGCGGGGGCGGCCTCGGCCGGTTCGGGCTGGGCCCTGGGCTCGACCACCTCTTCGGCCTTGGTCTGGACCTCGGCCTCTGCCGGTGGCTCACCCGGGGTTTCGGGATGGGCCTCGGCCGGCGCCGCGGCCTGGGCTTCGGCCTCGGGTCTGGCGCCGCCCTTTCTCCTGCGGCGTCTTTTCTTCTTCCGGGGCCCGGCGGCCTGGGGCGGCTCTTCCTCAAGCGGCTCCGGCTGGGGGGGCGCCTCGGCCTCTCGGTGCTCGTGGAACGTGTCCAGGTCTTCCTTGGTGATCTCGCGGCAGGGGACCTGCGGGGGGTGCTGCTTGAGGGCCTCGGCGATATCCCACTGGATCGCGGAGCTTCTGCCGTCGGTGCAGACGATCCGCATCTGGTCGGTGGGCAGGGCCGGATCGCCGTGGATCAGGATGCGCGTGCTGCCCTGCTGTTCGATGGTGGCGATGTCCGCCCTTAGGGTGTTGTTGATGTGGTCGGCGACCTTGGTGCAGACGGTCAGCTCGATCCGGGCGACCCGCTCGTCGTTGGCGGCCAGGCGGAGCGTTCGCATGGCGGTCAGCGCCTGGGACTCGGCGGACTTGACCCGGCCCATGCCCATGCACGTGGGGCAGGGGCGGAAGATGTTGCTGACCAGCGAGGGGTGGATCCGCTGGCGGGTCATCTCGATGATGCCGAACCGGCTCATGCGGAGGATCTTGGTGCGGGCGCGGTCGGTCTTGACCTCGTCGCGCAGGAGCTTCTCGATCCGTCGGCGGTTCTTCTCGGCCATCATGTCGATGAAGTCGATCACGATCACCCCGCCGAGGTCGCGCAGCCGGAGTTGGCGCGTCACCTCGCGGACGGCCTCGGTGTTGATCCGCAGGGCGGTCGTCTCGGCGTTGTCGGTGTCGCGGAACCGCCCGCTGTTGACGTCGATGGCGACCAGCGCCTCGGTCTGGTCGATCACGATCGACCCGCCCGACGGCAGCGGCACGCGCGGGGAGTTGATCTCCTCCAGCTCCTGCTCCAGGGCGAAGGCGTGGAACAGGGCGATGTGCCCCTCGTACAGCTCCACCCGCCCGGCCGAGCGGGGCAGGATGAGCTGGAGGAATTCCTTGACCTTGCAGGCGACGGTCTCGTCGTCGCAGACGATCCGCTTGATGTCGGAGTTGTACACGTCGCGGATGGTGCGGATGACCAGGTCCGACTCCTGGTACAGCTCGGCCGGCGCCTTGGCCTGTTTCGCCCGGGCGTCGACGGACTTCCACAGCCTCACGAGGTAGCTCAGGTCGCGCTGGAGGTCCTGCTTGGGGCGGTCCAGCCCGGCGGTCCGGACGATGAACCCCATCTCCGGCGGCGGGTTGAGCTCCTGGAGCAGCGCCCGCGCCTTGACGCGTGCGCCCTCGTCCTCGATCTTCCGCGACACCCCCAGACGGTGCATGCTCGGCATGCACACCAGGTACCGCCCGGGGATGGACAGGTACGTCGTCAGGGTCGAGCCCTTCGTGCCCACGCCCTCCTTGGTCACCTGCACGATCACTTCCTGCCCGCGCCGCAGGCACTGCTGGATGGGCGGGCGCTCCTTCCGGGCGCGCTTCCTGCCCACCGCCTCCGGGCGGTTGTCCTCGCCCGGGAAGTAGCGCGGGTGCACGTCCGAGATGTGCAGGAAGCCGTTCTTCTCCGTGCCGAAGTCCACGAAGGCCGCCTGGATGGAGGCCTCCACGTTGGTGATCCTGCTCTTGTAGATGTTGCCCACCCGGCTGAGTCGGCTGGCTCGCTCCGTGTACAGCTCCGTCATGGCGCCGTCGGCCACCACCGCGATCCGGCACTCGTCCGGCTGGGCGTTGATGAACATTTCCTTATCCATGCGATTCGCGTTCCTTCCTATGGCCCGCCAGGGGCCAGGTCATACTCGATGTCCGTCCGCTCCGTCCGGGCCAGCGCCTCGGTGGCCGCGACGCGATCGCCGCCGGCGGGGCGTGTCAGCCCCAGCAGCGCCAGCACGTCCGCGCACCGCGGCATCCCGGCCGGCCCGGCCCGCAGGGCGAACCGCAGCGTCCGCCCCTGCACGGCGAGGTCTTCCACGCCGCCTTTGAGGTCGACGGCGCGCCCGGGTCCCGCGGCGGTGGCGGGGCGGTCGATTGTCCATTGGTCCATACGCGCCAGGGCGTCGATGCGTTCGGCCGCGGCGGCCGATTCCGCCTCGTCCAGCGACACCCGATTGCGGATCCGCCGCACCTGCGGGCAGCGGCGGGACGGCAGGGCGGCGGCGGCCGATACCCGCACGTCCGGCGGGAGCTGCTCGTTCAGGCGCCGGCACAACGCGCCGGCGTCGAGGGGATCGGTCAGTTGGATCACCAGCAGGTCGCCCGGCTGGCGACGCCGACGGGGCGCGGCGGCACCAGCGCCAGCCGAGGGCGGGGGTGGAACCCCTCCGAGTGCTTCAGCGGCAGGCAGGCCCTCGCCGCCGCCCGGGCCATCAGGCGCATCAGGTCGTGATGGCTGAGGAACCGCAGGTCGCCGCGGACGGCAAACCAGACGCCCCAGTTTCCAGGCAAATTCACTGACGTCCTTTCCCCGGCTCCGCGCGGTTCGGCACACGCCGGATTCGAACCGCCTCGCGAACCCGATTCGTCGTATTCGCTTGCCGATCCGGAGCCGGCCGGGGATCAGAAGAACTCCGGCATGACCTCCCGGAGCTGGTTTCGCAAATAGCTGACGATCTGTTTGTCGTTGTCGTACCCGATCACCGTCCGCGCGACCTTCCGGGCCCGCTCCAGGGTGATCGATCGCACCAGTTTCTTCACTTCGGGGATCGCCGGCGGCGCTACCGAGATCGACCGCAGCCCCATGCCGATCAGCAGCAGCGCGAATTCCGGCTGGCTCCCCATCTCGCCGCACAGGCTCACGCCCACGTCGTGGCGCTGCCCGGCGCGGATGACTTCCTTGATCAGCCTCAGCACGGCCGGGTGGGCCCCGGTGAACAGCGGCGCCACCCGCTCGTTGCTGCGGTCGACCGCCAGGGTGTACTGGATCAGGTCGTTGGTGCCGATGGAGAAGAAGTCCACCACCTTCACCAGGCGCTCGCACATCAGGGCGGCCGAGGGCACCTCCACCATGATGCCCACCGGCACGTCGCCGCGGACCTCCACCCCTTCCTCCTCCAGGTCCTCCTGCACGTCGCGCATGATCATCTTCGCCTGCCGGACCTCCATGACGTTGGAGATCAGGGGGAACATGACCGAGACGTTGCCCTTGAGGCTCGCCCGCAGGATCGCGCGGAGCTGCGTCTTGAACAGCGGCAGGTTCTGGAAGCAGAACCGGATCGACCGGCAGCCCAGGAAGGGGTTCCGCTCCGGCACCAGGGCGCGCTGCTGGGTGTACTTGTCGGCGCCCAGGTCCAGCGTCCGGATGACCACGGGCCGGTCGCCCATCACCTCGATCACCTCGCAGTACGCCCGGTAATGGTCCTCCTCCGTGGGCTTGATCTCCTGGCCGAGGTAGAGAAATTCGGTGCGGTACAGCCCGATGCCGTCGCCTCCCTTTTCGATGACGGTGGCGGCCTCGGAGGGGAACTCGATGTTGCCCAGCAGGGCGATCTCGTGCCCGTCGAGGGTCACCGTGGGCAGGTCGCGCAGCTCGTCGAGGCTGTGCTCGAACTGGCGGAACCGCTCGACGTACTGGCGGTGCTGGGCGATGGTGGCCTCGTCGGGGTTGAGGATCACCACGCCCCGGTTGCCGTCGATGATGGCGATGTCCCCGGCGCTGACCCGGCTGGTCACGTCGTTGAGGCCGACCACCGCGGGGATGCCCAGCGCCCGGGCGACGATGGCGGTGTGGCTGGTCCGCCCGCCCGCGTCGGTCGCCAGGCCCCGGATGTGGCGGCGGTCCAGGCTGGCCGTCTGCGAGGGGGTCAGGTCGTGCGCCAGCACCACCACGTCCTCCCGGAGGCGGGTGAGGCTTTCCCGGCTCTGCCCGATCAGGTGGCGCAGGATCCGCTTTTCGATGTCGTAGACGTCCTTGACGCGGTCGGCGAGGTACTCCGGCATCTCCAGGAATTCCTTGGCGTACTCGCGCAGGACGGTCGCCACGGCGAATTCGGCCGTCACGCTGTCGTCGCGAATGATGCCGCGGATCTTGCCCAGCAGGATCTTGTCGTTGAGCAGGGCGATGTGGAAATCGAAGATCGCCGCCGTCTCGGCCCCCAGGCGCTGGCCCGCGCGGTCGCGGAGCTGGACGAGCTCCTCGTGGCTGCGCGCCAGGGCGGCGTCCAGGCGGGTCTGCTCCCCCTCGATGCGCATAGGGCTCACGTGCCGCTGCGGGATGCGGTACTCCTCGGCATCGAGGACCACGGCCTGGCAGATCGCCACGCCGGGGGAAACGCCTATGCCTTTCTTGATTTCCATGGTTGCTTCCGCGCCGCCGCCGCGGCGGCGAGCGGCTCAATCCGCGTACCGGGTGAACCCCGACGCCACCAGCCTGGCCAGCTCCTCGACCGCCCGGCCGGCGTCGGCGCCGCGGGCCCGAATCCGCAGCTCGGTCCCGCACGGGGCGTTCAGCGTCAGCATCGAGGCAATGCTCTTGCCGTCCACGGGCACGTCGCTCTTGGACACCTGCACGTCCGCGTTGAACGTGCTGGCCAACCGGACGAACTCCGTCGCCGGCCTGGCGTGCAGGCCGTGCTCGTTGACGACTTTCACCGTTGCCTCATGCCAGGTCACCGAACCGATCTCTCCGAATCCGCGCGCCGGAGGCCAGGGACGCCCCCGGCGGCGGGCCGCCGGCTCACGCCAACTCGTCCGCCTCGTCGACCAGCTCGGCGATCGCCTGCGCGGTCTCGCACTGCCGCAGGAACCGGCGGAACATGTCCCGCTGGACGTGCTTGAAGATCGTCTCCATCGCCTGCAGATGCTCGTCGGGGTCGTCCGGGTTGCTCAGCAGCAGGATCACGATGTACACCGGCTTGGAGTCCAAGGCGCTGAAGTCGATCCCCTTGTCCGACCGCCCGATCGTGCCCACGATCTTCTTGACCGATTTGATCTTGGCGTGCGGCAGGGCGATGCCCTTGCCGATCCCGGTCGTCGCCTGCTTCTCCCGGTCCTGCACGGCCGTGATGCACTCCTTCACGCTTCGCTTGCTGATCGCGCCGGCATCAGCGAGGGATTGGACCAGCTTCTCCACCGCCTCATCGCGGGTGGCGGCGCCGAGATCGGGAATGACCGCATCCGTCACGATAACGTCGGATAATCTCATTCGTAACTCCTGTCCAAAGGACCTCGTGGCCTTCGGCGGCTCACGGTCCTGGGGCTACTGCCCGCTGGGCGGTTCGGGGACCATGGTCTGGTCGTGAGGTGGGCCCTGGCGATCCCGAACCCGGTCCTTGTGACGTCTCAACTGCTGCTCCATCTTGTGCATGCACTGGTCCACGCAGGCGTACATGTCCTCGCCCTGCTGCCGGGCTACGAACGTGCTTCGATGTTTGCCCGCGGCTACGATCTCCACCAGGTTGTGGCCCGCTTCCAGGTCGAATGTGATCGTGACCGACTGCAGGCCGTTGAACAAACGCGGCAACTTCCCGACTTTTTCCTCCGCATAGCTCCGCATTGCCTCGGTGACATCCATGTGACGCGCCACGACGGATACATTCACGGCGGCCTCTCCTTCCTTCGGAGGGATGGCACTACGCTTCATCCCTTCCCTGTTTCATCGTAGCCTTCTCGGCGCCCAAGCCGGCCAGATCCTTCTCCCGCTTCAGTTCGGAGTCCGTGCGCTGTTGCAGCGGCGTCAGCACGCCCCCGCTGACCGTGAACCGCAACGCCTCGTCCATCGTCAGCGGCAGGTCCACCACCTCCTCCCGCCGGACCGTTATCGTATACCCGGTCACCGGTGTGGGGGAAGAGGGCACAAACACCGTCAGCAAATCCGACCCCAGCCGATCCTCCAGGCGGCGCATCCCCGACCCCGTCACGAAACCCAACGACCATATGCCCTTACGCGGATACTCCACCGCCACCACGTGCCCGAAGGAAATCGCCGGCTCGCGAAGCAGAAAGTCCGTCACCTGCTTGACCGACGGGTAGATCTGCCGGACCACCGGCGTCCGGCCCAGCGCGCGCTCCACCATCCGCCACAGCGCCCGCCCCACGTAGCTGGCCAGGAACCGCCCCAGGATGTAGATCAGGACCAACGCCAGGATGATCCCGATCCACGAAAGGTGGTAGTCGCCCCAGAACTTCTGGACCTTCGCCCAGATTTCGTCCCGGCCCGTCAGGTCGAACGCGAGGCCCTGGCTAAGCCCGATGTACTGAACCACCACCCACTTGACCGCCGTGTCGATGTGCTTGCCCAACTTGTTCTGCACAAAGTTGAACACGTACACCAGGATCATGATCGTCAGCAGGGGAGGCAACACGGCCGCCAGGCCGCGGAAGAAGAACCGCCTGAAGTCGTGCCAGAACCCGCCTACGGCTTTCGCCTCTTGCGGTGTCTTTCCCATAGCCGTCGTGCGTGCAATCCCTTATGGCCTCGAGCCGGCGCCCACCTCCTCCGCCGGAGACGAATCGCGCCGCGGCGCGTCCCGTCGGCAGGGCGGCAGGCCGACCCGAAGCGCCCGCAGTGTAGCCATCCCCGACCCCCCCGTCAAGAAGGCAGTACCGCCCGGCGCTTGACATGCCGGCGCCGCCCGCGTAGCACCGGGGCCCAAGAGGTGCACGATGATCGTCTTCGTCGTCAACTGCGGCAGCAGTTCGCTCAAGTACGAGCTGTTCGAGATGGCCGACGAGTCGCCCCTGGCCGCGGGGCTGGTCGAGCGCGTCGGCGCCGACGGCGCGGTCCTCCGCCACAGCGCCGCAGGCCGCTCGCACGAGATCCCCATCGACGCACCCGACCACGCCGCCGCGCTGCGGGCCGTCCTGGACGAGCTGGTCCACCCGGGCCGCGGCGTCCTCGACCACATCGACCGCATCGACGGCGTCGGCCATCGCGTCGTCCACGGCGGCGAGGACATCCGCGCCGCTACCCTCATCGACGAGGGCGTCCTGGAGGTCATCCGCCGCAACATCCCCCTGGCGCCGCTGCACAACCCGCCCAACCTCGCCGGCATCCGCGCCGCCGCCGAGGCCATGCCCCGCACGCCCCAGGTGGCCGTCTTCGACACCGCCTGGCTGGCCACCCTGCCCGATTTCGCCTTCCGCTACGCCGTCCCCGCCGCCTGGTACGCCGACTGGCACGTCCGCCGCTACGGCTTCCACGGCACCAGCCACCGCTACGTCACCGCCCGCGCCGCCGAGCTGCTGGGCAAGCCCCTCGATGAGATCCACCTCATCACCGCCCACCTCGGCAACGGCTGCTCCATGACCGCCGTCGCCGCCGGGAAGGCCGTCGACCACTCCATGGGCATGACCCCCCTGGAGGGGCTGGTCATGGGCACACGCAGCGGCGACCTGGACCCCGCCGTCATCCCGTACATGGCCCGAAACGCCGGAATGACCCTGGACGAGATCGACCGGCTTCTGAATACCCGCTCCGGCCTGCTGGGCGTCTCCGGGCTCAGCAACGACATGCGCGACCTCCTGTCCGCCGAGGCCGACGGCAATGCCGACGCCGCCCTGGCCGTGGAGATGTTCGTCTACCGCGCCGCCAAGTACGTCGGCGCCTACCACGCCGTCCTGCCCGCCCTCGACGCCGTCGTCCTGACCGGCGGGATCGGCGAGAACGCCGTCCCCATCCGCCGCAGGCTCTGCCGCCGGCTCCACCGGCTGGGCGCCCGCTGCGACGACGCCCGCAACCGCGACACCGTCGGCGGCCAGGCGGGCCCCATCACCGCCGACGGCGCCGCCCTGCCCGTCTGGGTCATCCCCACCGACGAGGAGCTCCTGATCGCCCGCGACACCCGCGACCTCGTGGCCGGACGGTGATTTTTTTTAACTGGCCCCGCCCCGCACCCGATGAGTATAATCCATGCCGCAATTTCACCGGCATTCCTCTGGGACAAGCAAAGGAGTGACAGCCATGCGCACGGATGTCAAATACGGCGTGATCATCGCGGTTTGTGTGGCCCTTCTCATCAGTGCCTGGTGTCTGGTCTTCCGCGGCGAGTCGACCCCCAGGGAGACCACCGCCGCCGGCGCCGGCAACAACGACACCACCCTGGTGGGCATGCTGCCCGCGGACGAGGTGCCCACCCCGCCCCCCGTCGAGTTTTCCCCGTCCCCGGAGGTGATTAGGCCCGACTACGGCACGCACCTGGCGGCCGAGGAGGCCCCCAGCCCAGGAACCGACCTGGCCGCCCTGGGCGGCGTCCGAGACCCCCTCGTGCCCGCCCCGCGCCCCCAGCAGCCGGAAGCGGCCTTGGCCAGACTGCCCGACCCCGTCGCCCCCCCGGTCGCCTACACCGACCCCCTCGCCCCCTCCCCCGCGGCGGCGACGGCCGGGAAGGGCAAGACCTATGAGGTCAAGCAGGGCGACAGCTATTGGGCCATCGCCCTCCGCCAGTACGGCGACGCCAGCCTGTTTAAGGTCATC
>DASRZG010000600.1:0-12931 GCA_035686585.1 Phycisphaerae bacterium | reverse complement strand
GGTCCTTCGCCCGCGTCATGCCCACGAACGCCAAGCGGCGCTCCTCCTCGATGTCCCGGTCGCGCCCGCCCATCGACTGGAACGGCAGCAGGCCCTCCTCGCAGCCGACCATGATCACGGCCGGGAACTCCAGGCCCTTGGCCGCGTGCAGCGTCATGAAGGTCACCGCCCCGACGGCCGGGTCCACCGAGTCGATGTCGCTGACCAGGGCGACCTGGTTGAGGTAGTCGGCGAGGTCCGCTTCGGGGTTCTGCTCGTCGAACTCCTTGGCGGCCGAGACCAGCTCCTGCACGTTCCGCAGGGCCTGGCGCTGCTGCTCGTCCTTGCGGAACGACGCCTCCATCCCGCTGCGGGCGAGCACCGCCTCGACGACGGGGCGGACCGGGCTGCGGGGCATCCGCCCCAGGTCGTTCATCAGCTCGACGAACCCGCGGACCTTGCCCGCGGCCGCCTTGCCCAGCGGCGCCGATTCGGCGGCGCCCGTCGCCGCCAGCAGCGACAGCCCCCGCGCGGCCGCCAGCTCGGCGAGCCGGTTGACGGTCACCCCCCCGATGCCCCTCGGAGGGACATTGATGATCCGCTCGCAGGCGAGGTCGTCGTCGGCGTTGCACAGCAGCTTCAGGTAGGCCAGGACGTCCTTGATCTCCTTGCGGTTATAGAACTCCACGCCGCGGGCGATCTGGTAGGGCACCGCCGCCCTGCGGAAGGCCTGCTCCAGGACGCGCGAGAGGGCGTTGACGCGATAGAATATCGCCATGTGTCCATATGGCACGCCTCCGGCGTGCAGGGCGGTGGCGATCTCGGCCGTCTCGCGGGCCTCGTCGTGCTCGTCCTGGAGGCGGACCACCTCCACGTCGACGCCGCCCTCGCGGGTGGCGATCAGCTCCTTGGGCTTGCGGTTGCGGTTGTGGGCGATGAGGTTGCCCGCGGCCCGGAGGATGGGCCGGGTGGAGCGGTAGTTCCGTTCGAGGCGAATGACGACGGCATTCGGGTAATCCGCCTCGAATTCCATGATGTTGCGGATGTCCGCGCCCCGCCAGCCGTAAATGCTCTGGTCCGGGTCGCCGGTGGCGCAGATGTTCTCGTGGTCCAGGGCGATGCCGTGGGCGAAGACGTACTGGGCGTGGTTGGTGTCCTGGTACTCGTCGATGAGGATGTAGCGGAACCGCCGCGCCAGGGCCTCGCGGACGTCGGGCCGGTCGCGCAGCAGCAGGTCCGCCCGCATGAGCAGGTCGTCGAAGTCCAGCGCGTGGTTGGCGGCGAGGATTTTCTGATAAGCGGTGTACGCCTCGGCCACGCGGGTGGTGAAGAAGTCGCCGGCCTGGTCGGCGTAGCGGGCGGGCTCGATCAGGCGGTTCTTGGCGTTGGAGATGGCCGTCAGGATCGCGCGGGGCTGCACGTTGGCCGTGGGGATTTCCGCCCGTTCCATCGCCTCCTTGACGCAGCGGATCTGGTCGTCCTGGTCGTAGATGGAGAAGTTTCGGGCGATCCCGGCCTCGTCGGCGAACTCCCGCAGCAGGCGAGCGCAGATGCCGTGGAAGGTCCCGATCACGGCCCCCGACGGCACGCCCATGGCGTCGACGCGCTGCTTCATCTCGCCGGCGGCCTTGTTGGTGAAGGTGATCGCCAGGATGTGCCACGGCGCGACGCCCTGTTGGATGAGGTATCCCACGCGCCGAGTGATGACGCGGGTCTTGCCGCTGCCGGCGCCCGCCAGCACCAGCAGGGGTCCGTCCACGTGCGTCACCGCCCGTCTCTGGGGTTCGTTGAGGTCCGCGAGCAAATCCACTATGCGATTCCATCTCCGATGGGGGTGCCACAGGCTGCTTGCAGCCTGTGTGAATGCAGCCGGTGATCCAGCACGGGCTGCGAGCAGCCCGTGGCACCCACAGGACACTATATCCGCCCGGCGGGTAGCGGGAAAGGGGCCGGGCCTTCATTGCGGATTTCGGATTGCGAATTGCGGATTTGAGGAACAGCAAAAGAGGAAGCATGCGGCAAGTCGCCCCCCAGCGGAAGCGGGGGGTTATGGACCTTCCCGTCGGTGGAACGGTTCCTTTCGGTTCCGCTTGCTTGCGTCACGGGTCGCCCGGGGTCTTGAACCCCCCGCTTCCGCTGGGGGGCGATTGTCCGCACGCAAGGGGAGGTTCCCCCAATCCCCAATCCCCAACCCCCAACCCGCAATCCGCAATCGACTGGTCCGCAATTCCTCGCGCCTTGCTAAAGCCGCCCCCGGGTTGTCGCGATAAGTGGCTATGGGTAGTAGCCCTTATCCGGATTGTGCCATCAATGAGACGCAAAGAGGTCCTGACAACGGGAGAAGTGGCAAGGATTTGCCACGTGGCGCCCCGGACGGTCAGCAAGTGGTTTGACAGCGGGAAGCTCCAGGGGTATCGCATTCCCGGCAGCCGGGATCGGCGAATCCCGCTGAACGAGCTGATCCAGTTCATGCGCCACCATGGCATGCCGCTGCGGGAGTTGGAAGGCAACACCATCCGCATCCTCATCGTGGACGGCGACGGCGCCTCCGCGGCCGGTGTGGCCGACGACCTCGCCCGGACGGAGCGGTACGAGCTTCGCACCGCCGCCAACGGGTTCGAGGCCGGCATGGTCGCGGGGAGCTTCCGGCCCCACGTGATCCTCGTCGACGTCCTGGACGAGGCCGTGGACGCCCGGGAGATGCTCCGGAACGTCCGGGGGAACTCGGACTTGGCCGCCACGCGGATCATTGCCGTCACCGGGTCGCTGACCAGCGGGCAGGCCGAGGCGCTGCTCCGCGACGGATTCGACCAGGTGCTCCGCAGGCCCTTCGACCTCAACGGCCTGGTTGGTGCCGTTGAGGAAGCCGCCGACCTGATCTCCTGACGGGCCGCCCGTCGGTCCGTGGGGAAAAGGTCCCGCCGACGCCGCCCCCCCGGGCGGGCAGGTCATTGTCCGGGCACCCTCGGGGGCCTACAATGCGTTCATGGAACGGAACCTCTTCTTCCTGCTGGCAGTGTGCGGCCTGGCCGGTTGGGCAGGCTGCGGGGAAAGCGCCGGCTTTCTGGTCAGGCCCGTCACCACCGACCAGCGGCTCAGGGAAACGGTCGTCGAATCCGATCCGGGGATCTTCCTGGACAAGATCGCCCTGATCGACGTGGAGGGCCTGCTGATCAACCAGCGGTCCAGCGGCCTGTTCGGCTCGGGCGAGAACCCGGTCAGCCTGCTGATCGAGAAGCTCGACCGCGCCGCGGACGACGACGCCGTCAAGGCGGTGGTGTTGCGGATCAGTTCCCCGGGCGGCACGGTGCAGGCGTCGGAGGTCCTCCACGACGCCGTCCGCCGCTTCAGGGCCCGGACGGGCAAGCCCGTGATCGCCTGCCTGACCAACGTCGGGGCCTCCGGGGCCTATTACCTCGCCTGCGCGACCGGCCGCATCGTCGCCCAGCGGTCCACCATCACCGGGTCGATCGGCGTGATCATCCAGACCGTCAACTTCGTCGGCACCCTCAAGATGCTCGGCGTCGGCACCGACGCGGTCGTCTCGGGCCCCATGAAGACCATGGGCAGCCCGCTGAAGGAGCTGACGGCGGAGCAGCGGGCCATCCTCCAGACGATCGTCAACGAGTACTACGCCCAGTTCGTCGACGTCGTGGACAAGGGCCGGCCCGCCCTCGACCACGACCGCGTCTGCGCCCTGGCCGACGGGCGCGTCTACACGGGCTGCCAGGCCCTCCAGCTCGGCCTGGTCGACCACCTCGGAACGGTCCACGACGCCATCGGCTACGCCAAGGCCGACGCCGGCATCCGCGCCGCCAAGGTGGTCATGTACCGCCGGCCCGCCGGGTACCGCGCCAACGTCTACTCGTCCACGCCCCTGCCGATGCCGATGACGCAGATCAACCTGCTGAACCTCCCCGACGCGGACATGCTCCTGCTCCGCCGGCCCAACTTCCTGTACCTCTGGAGCACCGACCTGCCCGTGGCGGCGAGGGAGCCGTAATGGCCGTCAAGATTCGATGCACCGGCTGCCGGAAGAAGATCTCCGTCGACGAGGCCTTCGCCGGGGGCGTCTGCCGGTGCCCGTACTGCGGGGCGACCTCGCCCGTGCCGTCGCCGGCCGGCGCCGGACGGCCGGCGCCCAGGCCCGACCGGCCCGACGTGCCCGGCGCGGCGCGACCAGGCCCGGCGCCGTCGGCCGAGGCGGAGACGCCCGTGCCGGTGGCCAGGCCCGTCCTGATCCAGGGCGTGGTCGCGATCGTCCTGGCCGTGCTGCTGGTGGCGATGCTGGCGGGGGCGGGCGTCCTGCTGGCGACGCTGCGCCGGGGGCCCGGCGGGCCGGAGGGGCAATCCTCCGCCCCGGCCACCCCGATGCTGGGCGTCCGCGGCACGGTCGCGGGGATGCCCGTGAAGACCCCGGTGGTGTTCCTGATCGACGGGGCCAACGCCGAGACGGCCGACATCGCCGCCGCCATGGTCCGGTACTTCCTCCAGGCCTCCGGCGCCGACGATCGGTTCAACCTCCTGTTCATCCGCGAGGAGGGCGTGGACGCGCTGTCGGAGCAGTGGGTCGCCGGCGGCGCCGACGGCGACGGGAAGGCCAAGGCCTTCCTGACCGCCCGGGTGGGGGGCGGGGCGACGCAACTGGCGGCGGCGTTCGAGAGGGCCGCGGCCCTGAAACCCGCCTCGATCGTGCTGCTGGGCGCCAAGGGCCCCGCCGACCCCGAAGCGATCTCCGCCCGCCTGCGCGAGGCCGGCATCCGCTTCTTCGGCGTCAACATCGGCGGCTATGAGGCCGACGGCGGGACCATGAAGACCCTCGCCGACGCCACCGGCGGGAGGGTCCGCCCGTTCACCATGCCGGAGATTCAGCAGTACATCACCGACGCGCCGCCCCTGCCCTGACAGGGCCGGAGAACCCCCGCCGGGCGGGCCCGTATTACTTTTCCGCCGATCCTTGCCTTCGGCGCGGACATGATGTATCTGGCCTGTTCCGCCCCCTCCGGCGGGACGGGGCAAGGCAACGCGAGGAAGCAGCCATGATCATCATCGGCGAGAAGATCAACGCCACCCGCAAGTCGATCGCGGCCGCCATCGAGGCCCGCGACGCGGACGCCATCGTCGCCGTCGCCACGGCCCAGGTGGCGGCGGGGGCGGACTACCTCGACCTCAACGGCGGCGACCCCAACCCCGCCGCCGAGGTGGAGAACATGAAATGGCTGGTGGAGCTGGTCCAGGCCCACACCGACGCGCCGCTGTCGCTGGACTCGGCCAACCCCGACGCCATCCGCGCCGGCCTGGAGCTGGCCAAGGCCAAGCCCATCGTCAACTCCGTCTCGCTGGAGCCGGATCGGCTGGCGGCCTTCCTGCCCATCCTGGCGGCCGGCGAGTGCATGGTCGTGGCCCTGCTGATGAGCGAGGCCGGCATGCCCACCGGCGTCGACGACCGCTTGCAGCGGGCGAGGGAGCTGATCGGCAGGCTGACCGGCGCGGGCAAGGCGATGGAGGAGATCATCGTGGACCCGTGCTTCCTGCCCGTCTCGGCCACCCCCGGCTCGGGCAGGGACGTCTGCCGGGCCATTGCGGCCATCAAGGCGGAGTTCCCCGAGGTGCACGTCGGCGGGGGGCTGTCCAACGTCTCCTTCGGCCTGCCGCAGCGGAAGCTGGTGAACCTGGCGATGGTGGCCGCGGCCGTCTACAGCGGCATGGACACGGCCCTCATCGACCCGTCCACGCCGATGATGGTCCCGCTGATCCTGGCGACCGAGGTCGTCAGCGGCGCCGACGAGTGGTGCGCCAACTACGTCGCCGCCTACCGTGAAGGCAAGTTGGAGTAAGGTGGCACAGGTTTTCAACCTGTGTTTGCGGCACAGGTTACAAACCTATGCCACCAACGGGCACAGGTTACAAACCTATGCCACCAACGGGAAGTGAAAGGCCCATGACCGACCAGGCCAATGGATGGTTCGAACTGCCGACCGACCGGATCGAATGCCGGGTGGCGGTTCCCTGCCTGCTGACCGAGGCCGCGGGCGCGGCCGGGGTGATGCTCAACGTCGCCTGCGGCGGCAAGGGTGCATGCAGCGGGTGCGAGGTGGAGCTGATCGCCGGGGCGTTCGCCGACCTGTCGGGCGAGCGGATCGATCCCAACGGCGGCCCCCGCCGCGCCCTGGCGTGCCAGACCCGCCTGATCGCCGGCGGTTTCCACGTCCGCGTGCCGCGATCCAGCATGGTCGAGGCGGAAGGCAAGTTCGTCGTGGAGGTCGCCCACGTCCCGGAGGTGGAGCTTCGCCCCGCCGTCCGCAAGCGGCACCTGGAGCTGTCCGCCCCCACCCTCGCCGACCAGCGGGCCGACCTGGAGCGGATTATCGACGCCCTCGCCGATGCCGGCATGGCCGGGGCCGTGACCGCCTCGCGGCGGATGACTGCCCGCGCGGGCAGGCTGGCGCGGTGGGAGTACAAGCTCACCGCCACCGTCGCCGCCGACGGGAACGGCTGGCGGCTGATCCGCCTCCAGGGCGGCGACGCCTCCGGCATCCATTACGGGGCGGCGGTCGACGTCGGTACCACCACCGTCGTCGTCGCCCTGGTCGACCTGAACACCGGCAAGATCCTCGACACCGCCAGCAGCTACAACCAGCAGATCACCCGCTGCGACAACGTCGCCAGCCGGATCAGCTACTGCACCGGCCCGGAGGCGGTCGAGGAGCTGTGCGACCTGATCATCGAGAACGTCAACCGCCTGCTGGGCGTGCTGCTGGACCGTCACCGCCTGAAGGCGGCCGACGTCGCTCACATGACCGTCGCGGGCAACACGGTGATGACCCACCTGTTCTGCGGGCTCGACCCGACGCCGCTGGGCGGCGTGCCGTTCGCGCCGGTGACCAACTTTCCCGGCCCGTACCGCGCGGCCGAGCTGAAGCTGGCGATCAACCCCGAGGCGCCGGTGGACCTGTTCCCCTCCGCCGCCGCCTACGTGGGCGGCGACGTCACCGCCGACGCCTTCGTCTGCGGCCTGCGGACCCGCCCCGGGCTCAACGTGCTGGTGGACATCGGCACCAACGCCGAGACCGTGGTGGGCAAGGCCGGCCGGTTCGTCGCCTGCGCCGCGCCGGCGGGTCCCGCCTTCGAGGGGCACGGGCTTTCCTGCGGCATGCGGGCGGCGGCCGGGGCGATCGACACGGTTCGGATCGATTCCCTCGACGCCCCCCCGGCCCTCACCGTCATCGGCGACGCCCGGCCCGCCGGCGTGTGCGGGTCGGGCCTGATCGACTTCATCGGCCAGGCCTTTTTGGCAAGGGTTATTGGGGCCAGCGGGCGTTTCACTCAGACGGCGCTGGCCCGGTGTCCGCAGATTCGCCGGGTCGCCAACGGGAAGGGGGAGCTTCCCGCCTACGAGCTGGTGACCGCCGAGGCCAGCGAGGGCGGCCTGGGCGCGATCGGGATCACGGAAAAGGACATCGCCACGGTCCTCCAGGCCAAGGGGGTGATCTTCTCGGCGGTGCAGATCGCGCTGAAAACCGTCGGGGCGGCCTTTGACGACGTGGATCGGTTCTACCTCGCCGGCGGGTTCGCCCGGCACATCGACCTGGACAACGCCGTGGCCATGGGCCTGCTGCCGGACATCGACCGGGAGAAGTTCGTCTTTATCGGCAACGGCTCGCTGGGCGGGGCGATGCTGGCGCTGGTCGACTCCGCCGTCCGCGCCGACCTGCCCCACCTGGCCGCCGCCCCCGAGGTGATCGAGTTGAACCTCGACCCGGACTTCATGGACGCCTACACCCTGGGGATGTTCGTGCCCAACGGGGATCCGTCGCTGTTTCCTTCGGTGCGTCAGAAGACGTAAGGAACCCGGAACCAGGAACCAGGAACGGAGAACGGAAGGAACCGGGAACCGGAAGAAGAAGAAACCGAAGACGGGAGTAGTCTCACCCACGCCCACGCACTGCGCTGCGTGGGAGATCATCGATAGGTGGCGCGACTCTCTCTCCACCACTCGCGCCAACGGCGAAGGACTCCCTCCCTCTCCTCCTTCGACATCTGCGAGGAATACACCCACGTCTTGCCCGTCACCTTGCACAAGGCGGTCGCCACGGCGTGCCGGGCGTCGTCGCCTTCCATCTCCAGGGCCGTCATCAGGGCGTCCACGGTCTGGCGCGAGCCGTCGCCGACCAGGGCGATGGCCCGGGCGGCCGAGATGCGGATCATGCCGTTCTCGTCGGCCACCAGCTTCCGCAGCAGCGGCAGGTGGGAGCGGTCCGGGTTGCCCCGGGCGATGGTCTCGGCCACGGCCGCACGCGCCTTCCACTGCTTCGACTCCACCCCGGCCGCCATCAGGGCATCCGGCACGACCTTGCGGAACCGCAGGTAGCCCATGATCGCCCACGCGGTCAGCATCGGGTCCTCGCCCCCGCCGGCGCGTTTGTCCAGCGCCGCCTCGAAGCCCTTGTCGCGGAGCTTGACGCCGTGGTAGGCGGCCACGTGCCGCACGCCCTCGTCCGGGTCCTCCAGGCATCCGATGAGCACGGCGACGGCCTCGGGCCCGCCGATGTCGGCCAGCGTCGTCGCCGCCCACATCCGGGCGAACGCCGGCGCCGACCGGTCCGCCGCCACGGCCCGGGCGGCCTCGACGGCCGGCTTGCCGATCTGCACCGCGTCGCGGTGGGCGGCCATCGCGCTGAAGGCGTCCTTACGGAGCCGGACGCCGATCTCGGCCAGCACCTTCCGCCGCATCGGCTCGGGCAGGCCGGCGAAGTTCTCCAGGCCCAGGTTCATCTCGAGCGTCGGGCCGACCAGTTGCAGGGCGCCCTCGGCTCCGCGGGGCAGGTGGGCGATGTAGCGGACCTTGACCGCCCCCGGCTTGAGGACCTTACCGAACGTGCCGGCCTTGGTCGCCGGGGCGGGTTTGCCGCCGGCGAAGGCGGTGGGGTAGCCCTCGTGGAAGCCCATGCCGCGCTCGTAGACAAAGGCGTCCAGCCCGGCCAGGTCCACCGCCGGCAGGGCGACGGCCGCGCCTTCGGCCAGCATGGCGGGCCAGTCCGGCATCGTCTCGGCGTGGCGGATCCGCTCCGAAAACCACGCCGTCTGCCCCTGCCCGATCAGCAGGAACCCGAACAACTCGTCCCTCGGCGGCATGGTGGCCGGCACCCGGCCGCTGTTGCGAATGGCGAAATCGACCTCCATCGGCCCGCCGAGCTTCCACGCCCCCGCCGCCGCCACCGAGACCGACACACCGGCCTTGGCCTGCCCCCAGGGCCGCTCCGCCGGCCGGGACGCCGGGCCCGCGTCGGCGCCGATGGCCGCAAGCACAACCGCAATGGCCGGCAGGGGGGGCATGACACGGCGATGCTATCGCCCGGGCGGCTTGGGCGTCAAGGAGGCGCCGATTACCCCGGCAGCCGGCGGGGGCGCAGGTCGGGCATGGGATCGCCGGGGGACCACAGCCGCTCGAACCGGAATCCCCGCAGCCCGGTGCGCTCCACTTCGTACACGAAGTGGTCTGAAACATACACTTCCGTATGGGGGAACTCGGGCAGCTTGAAGATGTCGATCCCCTCCACCCGCTCGGCGTAGAACCAGTATCGCATGACGTGGTGGATATGCCTCGGGATGCCGGCCTCCCGCTCGCGCTTCAGGTGTGGCCACATCTCCATGTCCGAGTGCTCCCGGTCCAGTGCGTCCACTAGGGTGGTGATATTGTAGGCGAAGAACTCCCCCTCCGAGGCCGTGACCGGAAAGAGCTGGCCATGGGCGAGGAGGATGCTTCCGAGAGCCTCGACCGCTCTTCGACTCATGAGCAGGATCGGGATACCGTAGATGAAATCACCGATCGGCAGATCGGCATCACTCGAGTCTCTCGAATACGCGATCGGCGGCAGGTCCGCGATCGCCGTACCGTCGAAAAGGTCCAGGGATTTCCAGAAGAAAGCGTCGCTCCCATCCACGTACAGCGACGCGAACGCCTCGTCACTCCGGAGCAAATAGATCGTCGGCGATTCCACCATCAGCCCGGTACCTCCTGTCAATCCGATGCAGTCACTCGAGACCGGTTACCCCGGCAGGCGGCGGGGGCGCAGGTCGGGCAGGCGGTCTCCGGGAGACCACAGGCGCTCGAACCAGAACCCATGCAGGCCTGCTCGTTTTACTCTGCGCACGAATCGGTCGGAGACGTAGACCTCGTACCGGGGAAACTCCGGCAGCTTAAAGATGTCGATCCCCGCCACCCGGTCCGCGTGGAACCAGTACCGCTTGACGTGGTGAATCTCCCGAGGGACGCCCGCTTCCCGCTCCCGCCTCAACTGTTGATCCATCTCCAGGTCGGAGTGCTCCCAATCCAGGGCGTTCACCACGGTCGTGACGTTGTACGCGAAAAACTCGCCCTCCGAACTGGCAACCGGGAAGAGCTGGCCGTGCGCGGTCAGGATGTCTCCCAGCACCTCGACGGTTCTTCGGCTCATGAGCACGGCCGGCCCGCAATTCACCAAATCGCCCGCCGGGAGGTAGGGATCGCCCGCGTACCTCCAAAGCGTCAGGTGGGGAAGGTCGGCAATCGGCGTACCGTCAAATAGTTGTTTGACTTCGACGGTGAAATCGTCCCTCCCATCCACGTACAGCGATGCGAACGCCTCATCACGCCCGAGCGCGTAGATTGTGAGAGTCCCGGTGTCCTGGATCGGCATCTGCCACCTCATCGTATCGTCCGCACGCCGGGAAAGGTCCCATTGAGCAGATCGTGGCGGATCTTCTGCAACTGGCGAAGCACTTTCGCCCTGCCCTTTCCCGCAGCGCCCCTAATCCGCTTGTTCACTTCTTTCAGGCAGGCCTCGCTCGTCAACGCGGATCCAGCTTCATTGTGCAAGGCGCCCCGCGCCCGGCTGACGGACGAGTTTCTCGGCAACCACACCCCGTTGATGGCGTCGTCCAGACCAATGTCAAACGTGCGCAGGACCATCCGTGCCTCTTCGGCATCCGGATGCGCGAGTGCCACAATATGGTGCGCGTCGGTCCCGACGTCGCCGTAGCGGCCGGCGCGCATCATGTTCCTCCCGAGGTAGTTGTTGTGGACCAGCACGCCCGGGGAGCCGACGCGGTAGGCGTGCTCGCGGTGGACCTCCAGGTTGTACACCTTCTGCCGGCCCGGGCGGCGCTCCAGCCGGGCGACGCGGAGCACGCCCGCCATGCCGTCCAGGGCCTCGCCCGCTCGAAGCGCGCGGGCGGGCACCCACGCCCGGCGGTCCACCGACCAGAACGGATGCGCGCCCGTTACCCCGATCGGCTCGGCCTGCCCCTCCAGGTGCAGGTCCCACACGTCCGGGCTCTCCCGGGCGAACGTGCCGATCACCACCTGCTCGCCCGGGCCGTTCTCGCGCGAGTCGGCCGGGCAGGGGCCGATCTCCAGGACCGTGGCCGTACCCTCCACGTCCATTTCCGGGATCGACAGGGCGAACTCGTCCCCGACCTCCTCGATTCCCTCCTGCTGGAGCCACCACAGCGGCCGGAGGAGCTGGATCTCGACCAGGCTGCCGTCGCGAGGGTGCACCACCACGTCCAGCGACCGCCACAACGCCCCCGTGACATCCGTCGCGTCCAGGTCGCCCCGGACGTAACGCGACCCGAGAACGCCCCTGAGGTCGGAGACGGGCCCGCTGTCCCGGTCCCATCGGACCCCGGTGACGATCCCGTCGGTCACCTCGATCGAGGCCTCTGGCGGGAGGGAGGCCTCCGCCGTCGCAGGCATCTCGGCCGCCGCGGCGGTCCCCGGGCCCGTCGGGGCCAAGATGCCGGCGGGGGGCTGCCACCAGGGCATCCGGCCTCCGGCCAACACGGCGCCGAGCAGACAGACGGCCAGAATGCCCAGGACGGTGCAAGTCAAGCGCTTGCTTGGCATGGGAACTCCCCTGTCTTTTTGAGGCGACGGCCGCGACGCTCATCCGTGGCGCCCGGCTCGAAGATCGAGACGCCGCCCGATGATCGGGAAAGGGTACCATGGCTTTTCCCGGCGTGCAACCCGCTTTTGGCCCGCTTTTGGCCCTGTTTTTGCCTCCCCGTCGGGGCGGGGGGCGTCCCCGGCAAAACGCCGTGGGCTGCCCCCGCGCCTTCTTGTCGAGCCCGGCGGAATCTGATAGATTCACAGCCGACATGGCCGTCAGCCGGAAGAGACTGCTGGAGAACCTTCAGCGCGTGAGGGACCGGATCGCCGAATCGGCCTTGAAGGCCGGGCGCGATCCGGAGGCCGTGCGCCTGGTGGCCATCACCAAGTCCGCCGACCTGGACGACATCAAGGCCCTGATCGAACTGGGGGTCAACGACCTGGGCGAGAGCCGCGTCCAGCAGCTTGTCTCGCGGGCCGAGGAGTTGGCCCAGTGGGTGGGGCGGCGGCGGAAGGAGACGCCGGCGTACCGTTGGCACATGGTGGGGCACCTCCAGCGGAACAAGGTCCGGCAGGTGCTGGACGCGGCGGAGGTGGTGCATTCGGTGGACTCGCTCCGGCTGGCCGAGGAGATCGATCGCCGCGGCGCGCAGATCGGGCGGGTGACCGAGGTGATGCTCCAGGTCAACTGCTCCGAGGAGCCGCAGAAGTTCGGGGTGGCGGTGGGGGCGTCGTCGCACCTCACCGAGCAGATGTGCACGCTGGAGCACCTCCGCGTGATCGGCCTGATGACCATGGCCCCGCTGGACCCCAACCCGGAGAAGGCCCGGCCCACGTTCACGCGCCTCCGCGAGATCTTCGAGGACATGCGCCGTGACAAGGTCGGCGGCAGCGACCTGCGCCACCTGTCGATGGGCATGACCCAGGACTACCCCGTCGCCGTCGAAGAAGGCGCCACGATGGTCCGGATCGGGACGGCGCTGTTTTCCTGATGTGGGCCACAGAGACGCAGAGACCGCAGAGGGGCAGCGACAGAGGTGGGTGGCGCTTCTTCCTTCGGCTCATCGAGCGATATAATCTAGG
>DASRZG010000599.1:0-4208 GCA_035686585.1 Phycisphaerae bacterium | reverse complement strand
CTGACGGCGCTGGTGCTGGCGGTACTGCTGGGCAGTTTCATCCGCTGGCTTCGCCGCCGCCGCCAGGACAGGCCCGAGAGTTGGACCGGCCTGCTGACAGGGTCGATCGGCGACGTGCTGAAGGTCCTGGCGGGGTTGGCCGTGCTGGCGATCATCTGCCTGCACCTGAAGTTCTCGGCCGAGGAGTTCACCCGCAAGCGCGGCGGCGTCAGCCAGCGCAACTACGAGGCCGTCAAGGAGATCTGGGGCCGGCCTCACCGGCAGGGCGACCTGTCCGTCCAATTGGCCTACTACAGCGAGCACGTCTACGACAAGGACGGCATGGAGATCGACGCCGCCAAGCTCGAGGCCACCACCCAGCCGATCGGGTTCCGCAAGCAGAAGGTCAAGCACGTCATCCCCGGCGAGCCCGTCGCCTCCGCCGACCACGACATCGCCGTCCGGATGAACTACCGGCGGAAGGGCTCGGCCTGGTATCCGTGCTTCGAGACCGACTTCGCCCTGAACTATCGCGTGGTGAACTTCTCGGACCGGGACGCCGAGGCCGTCTTCGCCCTGCCCCTGCCTTCCGACCAGGGGCTGATCGACGCCCTGGCCGTCACCGTCGACGGCAAGCCGACCGCCAGCCAGGTGGTCCTGTCCGGCAGCGGCCTGTCGTGGGGCCTGCCCATGCCCGCGGGGGCGGCGCACGACGTGGGGATCCGCTACCACAGCCGGGGGATGGACTATCTCCGGTTCGACCCCGGCAGTGGGCGGAAGCTGGCCTCCTACCGTATCGTCATGCGGTGCAAGGGGATCGCGCCCGAGCAGGTCAATTACCCCATCGGCTGCATGACCCCCACCTCCCAGACCCCCTCCGGCGACGGCACGGTGCTGGAGTGGAAGCTCAACAACGCCGTCACTCGCCTGGGGATGGGCCTGATCGTGCCGAAAAAGACCCAGACGGGCTACTACGTGGGGCGGGTGCTGTCGGCGGCGCCGTGGGGACTGGTGCTGCTGCTGGCGATGGTCCTGGCCACGCACGTGATCACGTCCAGGCCCGTCCGGTGGGTCCTGCTGGCGGCCCTGGCGGTGGCGTTTCACCTGACGTACCTGCTGGCGGGGCACCTGGCCGACTACGTGCCGGGGCTGCTGCTGTCGATGATCATCTCCGTCGCCGCCCTGACCGCCCTGACGGCGGTCTTGCAGTTCGCCCGCACCGACCGGTTCGCCGCGGCCACGAGCGTGGCGTTCTTCCTGCTGTTCGTGGCCGTGTACCCGCTGATGAGCGTCAGCGACGCCGCCGGGATGCTGGAGACGGTCCTGTACGTGGTGCTGCTGGGCTGGGTGATCGCCCTGCTGGTCCGGACCCGCCCGCGGGAGGCGAATTCCCCCGACACCCTGCCCCAGCCGGTGGGTTAGGACAAGTGACCCGCACGGGACGCGGGAGTTCCCGTGAGCCGTTCGCACCGGACGGAGCCGACAACACGAAACACACAGGCCGCTGCCGCCTGACCAGTCCTTCCTTCCCAAACGGCGCGGCGTCCCCGGATCAGGGACGCCGCGCTGTTGTTTGAGGGGGAGAAGCAGGCGAGGGTGCCACAGGCTGCTTGCAGCCTGTGCGGGATGGGGATGGCGGCGTGCCGAGCGTCCCGCCCCCTGCCCACACGGGCTGCAAGCAGCCCGTGGCACCCGTGTTCTCCAGGCACTTCCGCCCTACTTGATCCGGTAGAACTGCCCTCGCAGCTCGAGGATCATCTCCCGGTCCGGCGGCTGGCTGGCCATGACGCGGTTCTCGTCGAGGGTGTTCTCGTGGACCAGCTTGAAGTACGCCTCGCTGAACCGCTCGATCACCTTGACGTTCTCGAGGTTCTCCAACCCCTTGGCCAGGTCGAGCTTCTCAGCCGCTTCCTTGGCCAGCCAGACATCGCCGCGGCGGAAGAGGGTCGTATCGCCGGCGAGGGTGACCGATTCGAGCCGGCTTTCGGCCTTGCCCTCCTCGTAGGCCCGCGTGCTGGTGTACCCGTAGACCTTCACCCCGGCATCCTTGCCGCTCCTGCCGTCGTCCGCCGGGGTCAGGCCCGGCGCCAGCCGGGCGGTCGGCGCGGGGCCCGACGAGCCGGCGGCGCGCTCGGCCTCACGCAGCTTCCGGCGGACGTCCGACGCCACGTGGCCCGCCCCGCCGGTGCTGGTGCCGGCCAGCGCATCCGCATGGCCTCTCGCCAGGCGCCCGACCTCGCCGGCCTTGTTCAGCGCCACGGTCTCATCGGCCAGGAAGGCGGTGTACGGCGTCATGATCCCGTACTCGGTGCTCAGGCGGACCAGCTCGTCGACCACCTCCTTGCTCTCGCCGTTGAGCTGGATCTCGTCCAGCAGGTACCCCACTCGCCGCACGGCCCAGAGGCGCTCGACGAACTTGTACCGGTTGGTCTCGCTCTCCTTGGCCAGCACGGCCTTGTACTCGAACGTCTGGTTCCGGCCAGCCAGGTTGCCCGAGACGGTCAGCTTGGTGGCGGCCCCGTCGTCGTACCGCCCCACCAGCAGCATCTGCCCGCCGTCGAACAGGTCGGGCAGCTCGCGCGGGTAGGTCATCGTGGTCCGGACGCCCTCGAAGGCGACCTTCAGCTCGGTCATCACGGGCTTCTTGATCTTGTCGTACAACCGCGAGACCTTCACCTCCAGGGGCTCTTTGGGCTTGACGTAGTCGCTGACGCCGCGGTTGACGTCCACCAGCTTGTCGATCAGCTTGACGTTCACGTCGTAGCCCACCCCCAGCGCGAACAGGCGGACCTTCGCGGCGTTGGCCTTGGTTATGTTCTTGACGATCTGCCCTTCGTTGCGCTCGCCGACGGTGGGAATCCCGTCGGTCAGAAACAGCACGTACCCCGGCCGGTCGTCCTTCTCGAACATCCCCATGGCCATGGTCAGGGCCTCGTCGATGTTCGTCCCGCCGGTGGGGCTGAGCCGGTCCAGCGCCTCCACCGCCTCGGCCACCTTCTCCTTGCCGGCGGCGGTGAGCTTGGCGAAGACCGTGTCCACCGAGTCGCAGAAGGTCACCACGTTGAACCGGTCCTCCACGCCCAGGCTGCCCAGCACCTGCCGCAGGGCCTCCTTGGCCTGGTCCATCTTGCCGTTCTGGGCCATCGAGCCGGAGTGGTCCAGCACGACCACCAGGTCCTTGCTGGCCACGTGAGCGGCCGAGGTCTTGGGGTTGGGCGAGACCAGCACCAGGAAGTACCCATCCTGCTTCGGGTTGCCCCGGTGGCTGAGCACGGTGGCGCCGATCTTCTCGTCGGCGGCCTTGTAGTAGACCTGGAAGTCGGTGTCCGGCAGCTCGTCCTTGGCGTGATAGGTGGCCAGGACCCGCCGCGGTTCCAGGCGCTTCACCTCCAGGTCATGCGAGGGGCTGTACACGGCCGTGATGTCGGCGCGGGCCTGGATGTCCACCTCGACCTTGACGTCCTCGACCTTCTTGGTGGAGTACTTCTCGGTGTTGAGGGGGTAGAGCACCTCCACGGCGTCCAGGTCCTTGCGGCAGACGGTGGTGTAGGTGATGACGACGTTGGCGGGCTTGCCCTTCTGGAGCGGGAACGCCCGCGTGCGGTACAGGCCGTAGCCCATGTACTCCAGCAGCGCGGGGTCCCTCTTGCGGCGGACGATGTCCTCGTAGATTCGCCGGGCCTCCTTGGCCTCCATCAGCTTGCCGGGCAGCTCGGTGCCGTTGACCAGCATGGTCAGCGACTCGATCGCCGCCCCGGGCGGGATGGGGAAGAAGTATTCCACCTCCAGGTCCCCGCCGGCGTGGTTTTCGAAGGCCTGGTCGACGTGGACCGAGGCCACCTGGTCGCGTACGGTGATCCTGGCATGGTGGTACTTGACCGACCAGTGCCCCCGGATCGGCACGTCAGGCCGGACCGGCACGATCATCCCCTGCCCCCACGCCGCCTGGCATGCCGCCAGAACCATTGCCGCCGACAGATAGGTAAGCTTCCGCTTCATCGCCGTTCTCCTGCATGTGCCGTCTCGGTCATCATGATATTCATCCACTCTCTGTGACGAACGAAGCGGGGACCTGTTCCGGCGAAATCGGCGCAAATCGAGAGGGAATCTCTGGGGGGTGGATGAATGAGACACGCGTGATATCGATCGGGACAGTCGCGCGCCGCCCCGCGCCGTTTAGCGGTCGCCGGCACGGCGACCTCAGGGCGGTCGTACCGACCGCCGCTAAA
>DASRZG010000598.1:0-3442 GCA_035686585.1 Phycisphaerae bacterium | reverse complement strand
CGTGCAAGAGCCTGCTGAACCGCGGGGGGATCTCGGACTACTCGTTCAACTGCTACACCGGCTGCGGGCACGGGTGCGTGTATTGCTATGCCCGGTTCATGCAGCGGTTCCACCCGCACGAGGAGCCGTGGGGGCGGTTCGTGGACGTGAAGATCAACGCGGCCGAGGTGCTGGCCCGGCAGCTTCGGCGGCTGCCCCCCGGCGACGTGTTCACGTGCAGTGCCTGCGACGGCTGGCAGCGGGTCGAGCGGCATTACAAGCTGACTCGCCGGTGCTGCGCGATGCTGCTGGAGGCGGGGTTCCACCTGAACGTGCTGACCAAGAGCAAGCTGGTGCTGCGGGACCTGGACATCTTCACGGGGCGCGACGTGCAGCTCGGCGTGACCATTACCACTCCCGACGAGCGGCAGGCGAGGCTGTGGGAGCCGGGGGCGTCGTCGGTGGCGGACCGGTTGGGGATCCTGCGCGAGGCCAAGGCGGCCGGGCTGCGGACGGTGGTCATGTTCGGCCCGCTGCTGCCGGGGATCAGCGACACCCCCGAGGGGCTGGACCGCCTGTTCGCCCTGGCGGCCGAGGCGGGCGTGGATCACATCTGGACCGATACGCTGAACGCCCGCCCGCGCGTCTGGCCGGCGGTGCAGGGCCTGGTGCGGCGGCGGATGCCCGAGCTGCTGGAGCTGTACCGCAGCGTCCTGTTCGACAAGGCGTATCGCGCCGACTACGTGGACCAGCTCCACAAGCGGATCCGCCGCGCGGCGGCCAAGGCGGGCGTGGCGGGCCGAGTAGGCTAGACCTGTGTCCCACGTGGATTGTCGGGTGCCACCGACAGCTTGTCAGTCCGTGCTCTGCGGGCCCCGGGGAAACACAGGCTGCGAGCAGCCTGTGGCACCCATATGGTTCTTTGGGCCGGCGGGGGGCCTCGCATCTGTGCTCCGATTGCTGTTAAATGCCCCCTTGGCTGTCTGGTAGAGGAGATGGCATGAAGACGCCGCTGGAGCCGGTCCGGTTCCTGACCACCAACGAGATGGAGACGGTCCACGACAGTGCCTTGGCGATCCTGTCGGAGGTCGGGATGCGGATCGACCATGACGAGGCGTTGGACTGTCTGGCCGAAGCCGGCTGCGAGGTAAACCGTGACGCGCGGGTGGCGAAGTTCCCGCGCAAGGTCGTGCAGGGCTGGGTGGACCGGATGCGGCGGGAGTTCGCCGAGCGGGTCGAGCCGGAGGGGATGGCGGTGCGGTACTCGCAGGTCCGCTTCCGCGCCGAGCCGCTGCGGGTGCATCGGGACTTCACCGTTAACGCGGGCGGGTACAACGCGTTCATCTACGACCTGGACGGCGTCCGCCGCCGTCCCGTGCTGGAAGACACCCGCGCCGCCCTCCGGCTGGTTGCCCAGCTCGACCAGATCACGTATTCCGGCATCCCCTGCGCCGCCGCCGACGTGCCGCTGCCGCTGCGCCCGGTGACGATGGTGGCCGAGCTGGTCAAGCATACCGACAAGCTCGGCGGGATCGAGGCCCTGACGCCCGCCGACGTGGAGTGGATCTGCCGGATCGGCGAGGTCGTCCGCGGCTCATCGACCGAGCTGAAGCGCAGGCCCATCCTGGTCGGCTACGCCGAGGCCCGCACGCCGCTGTGCTTCGACCGCAACATGGTGGAGGTGTACCTGGCCTATCTCAAGCGCGGCCTGCCGCAGTCGCTGGACACCATGCCCAACTGCGGCGCGACCGCCCCCATGCACCCCGCCGGCGGGCTGGCGGTGGGGGTGGCCGAGACGCTGGGCGGGCTGGTGCTGGCTAAGGCGGTGGACGCCGAGGCGGTCGTGACCGTGGACGTGACGCCCTCGTTCTGCGACATGCAGTCGGGCATCTTCCGGTACGCCGGGGCCGAGCGGGTGCCGCTGCTGGCCGCGCGGATCCAGATGATCAGCGAGTACTACGGCTGTCCCAGCGGCGTGCACGGGGGCAAGACCGATTCGCTCGCCCCGGACATCCGGGCCGGGGTGGAGAAGGGGATCTCGATGCTCGCGCCGGTGCTGTGCGGGGCGATCGGGATCGGCACGGTCGGGCACATCGAGAACGCCGTGACCTTCTCGCCCGTCCAGCTCGTGATCGACAACGAGATCGCCCGCTACGTCCGCCGGGCGGTGACGGGGTTCGAGGTGACGCCCGAGACGGTCGACCTGGACCTGATCCGCCGCGTCGGCATCGGCGGCAATTACATCGAGCAGCCCGAGACGGCCGATCTGTTCCGCGACCTTCTGAACCTGTCGCCGTTCTTCGCCGTGCATCCCTGGCCCGTCGATGCCGCCGACATCGAGGCCCGGAAGATGCTGACCCTGGCCGAGCAGAACGCCCGGGAGCTCATGGCCAACGAGGTCGAATCCCCGCTGAGCGATGATCAGGTCCGGGAGGTCGACAAGATCGTCGCCGACGCGCGATTGACGATTGTCGAATGACGGTTGGGGGAAACGGCCCGGCGCGCGCAGGTCCCGCAGTTGTTTGCCACCGGCTTCAGCCGTGGTTGTCGCGGATACTCGGAGGAGGGAGCTTCGAAAGGGGACGGCGATGGCGATTGGCAGATTCGAGCCGAAGCACGCGTCCGGTGTGGGCAAGCTAAGCGAGGCGATCCGCATCGCCCTGGACGAGGCGTTGACGGCGCTGGCGGAGAGCTTTCACGGGCTGACCGACGAGCAGTTCTGGGCGTTTCCGCTTCCGGGGCGGCACAACGTCGTCACGCTGGCCGAGCACTGCATCCAGTGCCTGGACCTGTACGCCTGCGAGGTCCAGGGCCGGCCGCTGGTGTTCGAGCCGGCCGAGCGGTTCGACATCTGGAACTTCTCGGCGGAGCAGCTCCGGCCGAGGATGGTGGACCTGCCGACCGTCCCGCAGGAGCAGGACCGCGTGGCGGAGCTGGGCCGGGCGATCATGGAGCATCTGGCCGCAGCGTCGGAGGAGGACCTCCGCCTGCCCAACCGGCGGTCGTGGTGGTTCCAGGAGTACACCGACCGGGTCCGCGCCGACGCCTACCTGCGGTGCACCTCCCACACGATGTCGCACGTCCGCCAGATCTGGTTCCTCCGCGGCCTGATGGGCCTGGACGACACGGCCGGCTGGCCCGAGCAGCACTGGGCGTGAAGGGGGTTCGGGCGGTTCCGCGGTTGCTTGCGAATCCCCGAGAGCCTGATAAGATCGTCCGAGAGAACCACGAGACCAGGGGGCGCGGGAGACGTGCATGCGCAGCCAGGTGAATCGTCGGGAGTTTCTGTCCGTGGTGGGCGCCGCCGCGGCGGGGTCGCTGATGCCCCGTTGGCTTCGGGGCCAGACGGCGCCGGCCGGGCGGCAGGGAAGGCCCAACATCGTGCTGATCATGGCCGACGACATGGGCTTCTCGGACATCGGCTGCTACGGTTCGGAGATCGTCACGCCGAACCTGGACCGCC
>DASRZG010000597.1:0-3450 GCA_035686585.1 Phycisphaerae bacterium | reverse complement strand
GTCCGCGTCCGCCGAGGCGGAGGCGCCTCGGAATGTCATCCTGATGATCGGCGACGGCATGGGGTTTGGGCAGGTGGCCGCGGGGGGCCTGTATGCCAACGGCGAGGCGGGCAGCCTGGTGATGGAGTCGATGGAACGGGTAGGGAAGATGACGACGTGCTCTGCCAGTTCGGCGATCACCGACTCGGCCGCCTCCTCCACGGCCATGGCCACGGGGGTGAAGGTCCGCACGAGCGTTCTGAGCGTCGCGGTGCCCGGCGACGGCGTGGAGCTGTACACCGTTCTGGAGTGGGCGCGGGACCGGGGCAGGAGCACCGGCTTGGTGACCACCGTGGAGATGGTCGACGCCACGCCGGCGGCGTTCGGGGCCCACGAGCGGAACCGGTATGGCTACGAGGCCGTCGCCGGCGACTACCTCACGCAGACGCGCCCGAACGTGCTGTTCGGTGGCGGGTCGCCGTACCTGGCCAGCGCCGCGGATGCCGGATACGAGGTGGTTTCCGACGCGGCGTCCCTGGCCACGCTGGACACGGAGTCGGCGGGGTATGTCTGCGGGCTGTTCGGCGACGGCGACATGCCCTACGAGATCGACGGCATGGGCGAGCTGCCCGACCTGGCAACGATGACGCGGGCCGCCCTGGCGATCCTGGACAACAATCCCGAGGGGTTTTTCCTGATGGTCGAGGGGGGGCTGATCGACGATTCCTGCCACTTCCATCGAATCGACCGGGCGGTGACGGAGGTGGCCGGGTTCGACCGGGCGGTGGGGGAGGTCCTCGCCTGGGCCGACGGGCGGGCAGACACCCTGGTGATCGTGACGGCCGATCACGAGACCGGCGGGCTGGAGGTGGTCGCCGGCAACGGCCCCGGCCAGCCGCCGGAGGTGACCTGGACCAGCACGTACCACACCGCCGCCGACGTCCCGATCTACTCGCAGGGCGTCAACGCCCGCTACCTGACGGGGACGGTGGACAACGCCGACCTGTTCGGCCTGATGACCGGGGTGGTGCCGACTCCCGGCGATGCCAGTCTCGACGGCGTGGTGGGCGTGGCCGACCTGGTGGCGCTGGCGGAGCATTACGGGCTCTCCGAGGGCGTGGGGTGGAAGCAGGGCGATTTCACGGACGACGGGGAGGTGGGCATCGCCGACCTGTCCGTCTTGGCCGATTTTTACGGCTCGGCCCGCGGGTCGGTGGTGCCCGAGCCGACGGCCGCGGTCGTGCTGGCCGGTGGCGGGGTGGTCCTGCTGCTAGGGGCCAAACGCCGCCGGCGATTTCGTAAATAGATGTGGGCCACCGCACTCCGTCGCCAATCCGCCGGGACCGGGCCGTGGCGGAATCGTACACTTCCCTTAGACAGACCGTGACGACGCCGCCGGCTTGCGCATCGTACCGCAGGGCACGGCGAGCGGAGGCCGGCGCCGCGTTGTCCAATGAAAGATTGGACAGGAAAATGACTTACCAAAAGAATCGCGCGCGACTTCGCCGAGCGGGATGGGCCGGTCGATCCAAGGGGATAGCATACGTCTTGGCCCTTTGTCTGGTGACGGCCTTGGCGGTGATGGGGATCGCCTTCGCCAGCGTCACCGGCCTGGAGCTCCGCAAGGCGCAGAACTTCCACTGGCAGCAGGACGCTCAATTCGCCGCCGAGAGCGGCCTGGCGTACATGACCCACCAACTCTCGGTGGTCCGGCTGCCCGCCAGCACCACGCAGGCGACGATCGTGTCGGGCCTGAGCGGCGTGCTGGGCAATATCATGAACGGCACGGTCACCATGGGCGAGGCCGTGGTCACCAACAGCGGCTCGATGGTGTACGTGCCCCCGGTGTCCCTCGGGGACGACCGCACGTTCCAGGCCTGGATCATGCCGCTGGGTGACAGGCGGTGCCTGCTGGTCTGCTCCGGCACGGCGGGGCAGTCCCACCGGACGGTGTCGGTGGAGGTCGAGCTGGTCCCCGCGCTGGCGCGGGCGTTTGACTACGGGGTCGCCTCACGGGGCAGCATCATCGTCTCGGGCAGCACGAACATCACGGGCGTCAATCACCCGCTGGAGGGGAGCATTTTCTCCGACATGGGCAGCGCGGGCTCGATCACGCTGTCGGGGGGAGGGGTGAGCGTCAGCGGCAACCTGCTGGTGTCGGGGGGCAGGGAGTGCGTGACCATCGTCGGCACGCCGTCGGTGGGGGGGACGAAGGACCCGGCGGAGATCGAGAACCGGATTTGCAAGAACGTCGCGTCGCCGGACTTTCCGGAGCTGGACCTGGCCCCGCTGGTGGCGCTGGCGACGAATCTCGTGGACGCCTCCACCAACACCAGCGGCACGCTGAACTTCAGCAACATTCGCATCGCCGCGGGCACCAACCCCACCTTCGCGGCCGGGACGGTGATCAACGGCGTCATCTATGTCGAGGCGCCGAACCAGGTCATGTTCGCCGGGCACGTCACGATCAAGGGGTTCATCGTCACCCAGGATTCCGACGAGGGCGTGAACAGTTGCACGATCGACTTCAACGGCACGGTGGACGCCACGGGCGTGGACGCCCTGCCTGATACGCCCGAGTACGCCGCCGTCAAGCAGCAGACCGGCTCGTTCCTGCTGGCCCCCGGGTTCAAGGTGTCCTTCGGCGGCAACTTCGAGACCATCAACGGGTCCATCGCCGCCGACCAGATCCACTTCTCGGGCAACTCCGAGGGCGTCATCAAGGGCGCCGTCATCGGACTGTCCGAGCTGCCGGCCACGTTCGAGGGCTCCGTCGAGATCAACGTGGACCGCAGCGAGATCCACCAGGACCCGGCCGGGTTCGTCAAGAGCCTCGCGCCGGAGGCCGACTACGGCAGCTACGGCGAGCCCGTCAACTGACGCGCGCCCGCCGCCACGCACGCCCCGCCCGCCGCGCGGGGCGTTCGCGCGCGCGGCCAAAGCCAAACCGGCTCCACGCGCCCGCCCGCGTGCGGTATAATAGATGACGTGACCAGCACCGGTCGGAGGCTCGCCATGAGAGGCAACCTGACACCCACCCGATTCTGCTGCCACGTCATGGCCGCCTGCGCGCTGCTGGCCATTCCGGCCGGAGCTGCCCGGGCGGCGGACGTGTACGTTCAGGCGTCGGGCCCCATCGGGGCGGCGTACGTGGGGATCCTCTACGGCCTGACGGACCCGGCGGACGGGTCGTGGTACTCGGCCACGATCGATGGCTGGCCGGAGCCGATCGTCTCCACAAGCTGGACGGCCATCGTGGACACCGGGGCTTCCGCCTGTCTGATCGGTACGACAACGCAGGGGCTGTACGCCGACGAAGGCAATCCCATCCCGGTTACGCCAGGGGTGACCTGGCAGGATGAGGGGTTCGGAGGCACGGCGGACTTTGCGGTCTCCGAGCCGGTGCGGATGATGATCGCCGACTTCTCCCTCATGGAGGGCGATACGGAGGATCATTCCCAGTACGCCCCG
>DASRZG010000596.1:0-6547 GCA_035686585.1 Phycisphaerae bacterium | reverse complement strand
AGCCGCGGAGGATCGTTTCGGCGATGTGGAAGTGCTCGTCCTCGAGCAAGGCGCCGGATTCGAGGACGCCTTTGAGGAAGGCGATATCCTGCCGGGGCAGCCCGTCGGGGGGCGAGGCGGCGGCGACGGCGCGGCGGAGGCTGTCGCCGAAGTCGAAGTGGGCGCACCGCCGGCCTCGCAGGCCGCGGGCCTGGAGCATCTCGCCCAGCGGCGTCTTGCCCGATCCGGTCGGGCCCAGCAGCAGGATGGCGTTGGTCCGGATCATGTCGTCAAACAACCCGGGCCCTCGACGGTGAGTTCGAGGGCCCGGGTTCAGGTTCCATCACAGTCGTGTGAGCATGCGGCGGCCTACGTCCTCGCCGGCTCGGGCCTGGCTTCCTGGTTGGCAACCGGGTTCCCGGCGGCGGCAGGTTCGAGGTGGTACGGGGCCTTGAGCACGAAGGTCATGATCGCCGCCAGCACCAGCAGAGCCGCCGAAGTGTAGTAGGCGAAATTGAAGCTGTCCTTCCAGGACGCGACGACCAGGCCGTCGTAGACCCACCCGGCGAACTTGGCGAGCATGAACCCGCCGATGCCCCAGGCGGTGAACACCAGGCCGTAGTTCACGCCGAAGTTCTTCAGGCCGTAGTAGTCCTTGGTGGCCGAGGGGAACAGCGCCAGGTTCGAACCGTAGTTGGCGCCGATCAGCGCCGCCCCAACCGCCAGGACTGCGCCCGCGTCCAGCGCGGGGATGGATCCGGAGGCCGCCAGCAGGATCACCATCACCGCCTGGAACACGAAGAAGATCGCCAGGGTCGCCCGCCTCCCGAGGCGGTCAGACAACATGCCGGCGATGATCCGCCCGGCCCCGTTGCCGATCGCCAGGGTCACCACGACGATCGTGCTGGCTTTCAGTGTGCCGATGGTCTTGCCTGTGCCGAGCTTGCTGGCCACCGAGATCACCATCAGCCCCGCCCCCGCACCGCAGGCGTACATAAACCACAACGCGTAGAACTGCCAGGTCCGGAGCATCTCCCCGGGAGTGAAGTTTTCCTTCTTGACCGGCCCGGCCTCGGCGGCCTTCAACTCGCCGGGCTTGCCCAGGCCCTTGACGAACTGCATGACCTTGTGCGGGGCACGCAGCAGTTGGGCCAGTGCCACCACCACCACCAGGAAGGCGATCCCGAGAATCCGCATCGCCCCGGCCACCTCGTACTTGCCGATCAGATACTTGGCCAGCGGGGCGGCGTACACCGACGCCAGGCCGAAGCCGGAAACCACGATCCCGGCGATCATTCCCGTCCGTGCCGGGGGGAACCACTTGACCGCCGGCGGTGTGGCCGCGGCATACCCGAAGCCGATGCCCGCTCCGGCGAGCACGCCGAAACCGAGGATGAACCCCCTCGGCGTGATCATGTAGCTGGCCATGATCATCCCGGCGCCGACCAGGATCCCGCCGATCGTCGCCACCAGCCGCGGCCCGACGCGGTCCTGCATCCGCCCGGCCGGCACCATGATCAGGCAGAACACCAGGCAGGCCACCGAGTACGGCCATGCCTTGTCGGACTGGGTCCACTCCTTGGGCAGGCCGCCGGCGATCACGCTCCAGGTGTACAGGATGCCCAGCGCCAGATTGATGCCCAGCCCGGCGAAGGTCACCTGCCAGCCGTGATTCTTCTCCGGCACTTCGATCGTGCCGCTACCGGGCGGGGTTGTCATGTCGAACTCCGTGTTTCTTCGTGGAATGGAAGCCGGCCGCGGCTGCCACGTTCATGCCGGCGGCGGGATGCGGTGGTTCAGCAAACGCCCGGCCGTCCCGGGGGGCGAGACGGCCGGCCGTCCAGGTTCGATAACCGACCGGCTACTGCCGGCCTTCGATCAGGGCGTCCACGATGCCCGGGTCGGCCAGCGTGGAGGTATCGCCCAGGGTGCTCTTGTCGGTGACGCCCTCGGCGATCTTGCGGAGGATTCGCCGCATGATCTTGCCCGAGCGCGTCTTGGGCAGTGCGGGGGCGAACTGGATCTTGTCCGGCGCGGCGATCGCGCCGATCTCCTTGCGGACATGCATCACCAGCGCCTTCTTGAGCTGCTCGGATTCCTCCACGCCGTCCACCAGCGTCACGTAGGCGTACAGGCCCTGGCCCTTGATCTCGTGGGGCATGGGGGCCACGGCCGCCTCGGCGACGGCCTCGTGGCTGACGAGGGCGGATTCCACCTCGGCGGTGCCGATGCGGTGCCCGGAGACGTTGACGACGTCGTCGATCCGGCCCATGAGCCAGTAGTCGCCGTCGGCGTCGATCCGGCAGCCGTCGCCGGTGAAGTACACGTTGGGGTACATCGTCCAGTAGGTCTCGACGAAGCGGTCGTGGTCGCCCCACATGGTCTTCATCATGCCCGGCCAGGGTTTCGTGATGCACAGCTTGCCGCCCTCGTTGACGCCGCAGACGCTGCCGTCCTCGCGGAGGATGATCGGCTCGACGCCGAAGAACGGCCGGGACGCGCTGCCGGGCTTGAGGATGTGGGCGCCGGGCAGCGGGGTGATCATGAACCCGCCGGTCTCCGTCTGCCACCAGGTGTCCATGATGGGGCAGCGCCCCCTGCCGACGTGGTTGTGGTACCACATCCAGGCCTCGGGGTTGATCGGCTCGCCGACCGTGCCGAGGATCCGCAGGCTGGACATGTCGTACTTGGCGGGCCACTCGTCGCCCTGGCGGATCAGCGCCCGGATGGCGGTCGGGGCGGTGTAGAACTGGGTGATCTTGAACTTGTCGATCATGTGCCAGTACCGACCGGCGTCCGGATACAGCGGGGTGGACTCGAACATCACGCTGGTGGAGCCGTTGGTCAGCGGGGCGTAGACGATGTAGCTGTGCCCCGTCACCCACCCGATGTCCGCGGCGCAGCAGTAGATGTCCTTGTCCTTGACGTCGAACACCAGCTTGTGGGTCATCGCCACCCACACCAGGTAGCCGCCGGTGATGTGGACGACGCCCTTGGGCTTGCCCGTCGAGCCGGAGGTGTACAGGATGAACAGCGGGTCGTCGGACTTCATCGGCTCGGGCGGGCAGTCGGCGGAGGCGTCCGCCATCAGATCGTGATAGAACAGGTCCCGTCCCTCGGTGATCGGGCAGGCCTCGTCGTTGCGGCTGACGACGATGACCTTCTCGATGGAGGGCGACTGCGCGAGGGCCTCGTCGGCGATCGCCTTGAGGGGGATGCTCTTGCCGGCTCGCTTGGAGACGTTGGCGGTGATCAGGACCTTGCAGGCGGCGTCGTTGATGCGGTCGCGGAGGGCGTCGGCGCTGAAGCCGCCGAAGACGATCGAGTGGATCGCGCCGATCCGCGCGCAGGCCAGCATCGCCACCGGAAGCTCCAGGACCATGCCCAGGTAGATGCACACCCGGTCGCCCTTGGACACGCCCAGGCCCTTCAACACGTTCGCGAACTTGCAGACCTGCTCGTGCAGCTCCTTGTAGGTGACGCTGGCGTCCTCGTCGGGCTCGTCGCCCTGCCAGATCAGCGCGACCTTGTTCTCGCGCTTGGTGCCCATGTGCCGGTCGAGGCAGTTGGCCGCCACGTTCAGCACCCCGTCGGCGAACCAGGTGTGCTCGACCGTCCGGGAGGCCGTGTCCCACGTGTACTCCCGGGCCTGGGTGGGCTTGCGGATCCACTGGACGTACTCGGCGGCCTGCTCCAGCCAGAAGCCGGTCGGGTCGTCCACGGACCGCTTGTACATCTGCTCATACTGCTCGAAGGACTTGATGTACGCCTCGGCCTGCACCTTGGCCGGCGGCGGGAAGGTGCGACTCTCACCCATCAACGAGTCAATCGCTTTGCTCTGTTCAGACACTGGCACGTTCCTTTCGGTTGCCGCGCCGGCTCCGCCGTCTGCGGGCCCTGCCGTCGGGCCGGACCGGCCGGCATGAAACCACGTAATGACCCAAGAGCGTCCCACGGCCCGCCCGGCGCGCCGGACAGGCCCACACGGCCCGGCCCCGCTTGATCGGCGCCGGAGAGAGCCCTTTCCTGCACCTTCGCTTCCGAAAAGCAAAAGGGATTGGTATTCTCAGGATTCATCCGGGCCGTGTCAACCGCGATTGCAGGTTGATGGCGGAAAAGGTGAGCGCCGGCGGCACAGGGATGCCGCCCGTGCCGCGGGACGGGTACGGGTTGAGAACCCGCCCCGGCTCGTCAGCGGCTTCGGGACCGCTGGCCCGGAGCGGCGCCGTGCATCTGCATCAGGCTCCGCCAGGTGGCGGCGGCGCGGTCCATCAGGCCCATGTTCTGGAGGCTCAGGGCCAGCGACGCCCGGATCTGGGGGTTGCCCGGCGCCAGCCCGGCGGCATGCTCCATGTGCTCCACCGCCTCGGCGAACTGCTTGCGGTCCGTGTGCAGCAGCGCCAGCCGGTAGTGCAGGTCCACGTACTCCGGCTGCAGCTCCAGCGCCCGGGTGAAGGTCGCGATCGCCTCGTCGACCCGGCCCAGCTCCTGCTGGGTGATCCCCAGGCGGATGATGGCGTCGACGTAGGCGGGGTTGATCTCCAGGGCCTTCTCAAACTGTTCCAGGGCCTCCCCCAGGTGCCCCTCGGCCCGCAGCAGCACGCCGTAGCGATATCGCACGTCGGCGTACTCGGGGTGGCGCCTGACGTGCTCGGCGTGCCGGTGCACCTGGACCTCCAGCAGGTCGTCGTTGTCCAGGTCCGGCGGGACGGTCAGCGTGCCGGTGCCGCCCTGGAAGCTCTCGCAGACCTCCTGCGCCAACGCCGCCTGCAGCTGCAGCTTGGCCGTCTCCTTCAGCAGCAGCGACGAGTTCGGCTCGACCGTGGCGGCGAGCTGGAAGGTGTTGATCGCCTCCGCGTGCTTGCCTGCCGCCGCCTGCGAGGCCCCCAGCCCGACATAGCACGCCAGCAGGCGGTCGTTGATCTGCCCGGCCTGGGTGAAGGCCTCGGCCGCCTCCTCCCACCGCCCGTTGCGGAGGTGGTGCATCCCCAGGCCGATGCGGGCCTCGAGGTAGTCCGGGTCGCCGGCCAGCGCGGCCAGGAAGTTCTGGCAGGCCTCCTCGTCCTGTCCCGTCTCGCTCAGCAGCTTCGCCAGGCGCAGGTGCAGGTCGCCGCTGGGGCCCTGCATCTCCAGCAGCTTCAGCAGCCGGTCCATCGCCTCGCGGTAGTGGCCCGCCCGTACGAGCACTTCCACCTGCTCGTCCATCAGGGCCCAGTTCTCCGGCTCCATGGCGATGGCGGATTCGAACTCGGCGATGGCGTCGGCGAACCGCTTGTGGCGGAAGTACAGGTGCGCCAGCGTGCTGCGTATGCTCACGTCCCCGCCGTCGAGACCCTTGAGGAACTCGTATTGCCCGATGGCCTCGTCCAGGCGGTCGCGGAGGATCGCGATCGCCCCAAGCCGCTGGCGGGCGGGGACGTGCCCGGGGCATCGCCCGATCACGTCGCGATAGTACTCCGCCGCCTCGTCCGGCCGGGACAGCTTCTCCAGGCAGTACCCGATCGCGAACAGCACCTCCACCGACCCGGTGTGCGTCTGGTTGGCGATCTGGAGCTGCTCCAGGGCCTTGCCCGGCTCGCCCAGCTCGTCGTGCGCCGCCGCCAGCGCCAGCCGCGCCGGCAGGTGGTCCGGCGCGATCCGGCACGCCTGGCGCAGGCTCTCCACCGCCGCCGACAGTTGCATCGCCCGCAGTTGCGCCATGCCGAGCTGGCAGCGGAGGTCGGCGTTGTCACCGGCCTGCTCGCAACGGTCGGTGAGGTCCGAGACGCTCCGGGCCGCGGCCGCGCGGAGGTGGCGGTCCAGCATCCCGCCGACGTTGGAGTCGAGGCCCTTGCCCAGAAGTTCAAGCAGGTTACTCACGCCGATCCCCTATGCCGCCTCGGACGACAGGGCACCCATGGCCCGACCGTAGGTTCGATTGATCCGCAGGGCGCGCACGAAGTGCTCCCGCGCCAGCGACGACATGCCCAGCTTGCCCAGGAGCTCGCCGATGCGGACGTGCACGTCCGGGTAGTCGGCGCCGCAGGCGATCGCGCGCTGCAGGCACGAGACCGCCTGCGCGACCGCGCCCCGATCCGCCTCCAGCTCCGCCAGCGCCATCAGGGCCTTGCGGTAGCGGGGGTTGATCTCCACCGCGCGGAACAGGTGCCCCCGCGCCGGCTCGGCGCGCCCCAGCCGCCGCAGCGTCATCCCGGCAAAGTAATGCAGGTCCGCGTAGTGGGTGTGCGCCGCCAGGGCCGCGTGCACCACCGCCAGCACCACCTCGAACAGGTCCTCGTCCGCCTCGGAGACCGGCATGTCCAGGAACGCCTGAACGAAGTCCGGCTCCGAGATCACGTACTCCGCCAGCCGGCGAATCTGGCTGGGCGATTCGCACCGCACCGGCTCGGGGATCGCCAGCACCATCGGCTTGCCCGCCCGGCCCACCGCGTCGGCGGCGAGGAAGAGCTGGTACATCAGCATCAGGTTGTTCGGGTCCATCGCCAGCCCGCGCTGGAAGGCCTTGGCGGCGGCCTCGAACTGTCCCCGGGCGGATTCCGCCAGACCCAGATACCGATACGCCGCCGCG
>DASRZG010000595.1:0-2472 GCA_035686585.1 Phycisphaerae bacterium | reverse complement strand
CAAGTGGGCCAGTTATCTCAGTCTTTACCAATACTTACATCGCGCAGCAGGCGGTCCGCGCCCTGCCACGCAGTGCTAAATTATAGAATCGTCAATACCCATGTCAAACAAAAACATACGCCAAAATAAGGCGTTGCCGTCACCGGGCCTTGACACCCCCCACACCGGTGACATCCGCACCCCCTGACGGTGACACCGCTAGGGTCCCTCTATTTCGCCCTCGGCCCTTGTGCCCGGGGGCTGATCCCACCGAACCCGGTGCCCCGACGCCACCAGCTTCCCCCACCGCCCAAAACCAACTCCCGGGAAACACGCCCGCCATTGGGCCGTCTAACCAAACGGTAGCGAGTGGACCGGCCCAGCCCCCCGTCGCCCGGGGCGTCCGGGACCTGTTTGGGCTCGACAACGCCGACCGTTGCCGTTACCAAGGTGGGTGGGAACGCCCACGCCGCCCGGCGGCGGGCCGGGGCGGCAAAGGAGTAGGCATGCCCCACAATACGGACAGGAGCCGCCACTGGCGGACCCTTGCCGCCTGGGCGATGGCCCTGGCAGCGGGCGGCGGGTCCGCTCTGTGTCCTGCCGCCGAAGAGGACGCCCTGGGGAGGTGGGCGGTCATCGCCGCCCCTGCCCTCCGCCAGAGCGGGCTGGCGGACCTGGTCAACGCCGGTCTGGGACGGCAGCCGGGGATCACGCTGGTCGAACGCGATCGGCTGGACGCGGTCTTCAAGGAGGTGACGCTGGCGCAGATGCTCGGGGCGACTGGCGCAGGCCGGCGGGCGGAGGCGGGCAGGATCCTCCAGGCCGATGCCCTGGTCCTGCTGGCGGAGGCGGGGGACGGCGGGCAGATCGAGATGGTCATCAGCGACACCCGCTGCGGCGCCCGGCTGATGGTCAGGCACGTCCCATACGACCCGAGAGACCCCAAACCGGCGGCGGAGGAGCTGACCGCCGCGATCCAGGCCACGGGCAAGCGGTTCGCCGGGGGCATCAAGCGGGTGCTGGGGATGTCGCATTTCATCAACCGCAGCCTGCTGCACGATCACGACTACCTCCAGGCCGGCTACGCCAACCTGCTGGCCGGCGCCCTGGAGGCCGGGGCGGGCGTGGCGGTGGTCGAAACGGACGAGGCCCATCGCATCCGCCAGGAGCTGGCCCTGGGCGGCGGCGCGGACGTCCGCCGGTTCGTCCCCCTGCTGGTCGAGGGCGAGTACCGGATCCTCGCCGGGGACAAGACGACCGGGCCGCAGGTGCAGTTGTCGCTGAAGCTCAGGGACGCGAACGAGGCTGTGGTCTCGCTGACGCCCCGCCCGATGGCGCTGTCCGCCGCCGCCGAGTACCTCCGCACGACCGCGGCCTGGAACCTGCTGGACAACGGCGCCGCGCCCGCGAACGGGTTCTCCGCCGACCGCCAGTTCGCCGCGCTGGTCGCCCGGGCCGATGCGTTCGCGAGGCTGGGCAGCTGGGACGATTCCCTCGGCCTGCGCGAAGCAGCCGTCCTTCTGGCCCCCGACAACGCCGACCAGCGCGTCTGGATCATCAGGCAGACCTGCCGGCGCGTCACCCTGGACTGGGCGGCGGGGGAAACCTCCCCGCCGGAGCGATTCCGGCAGGCGCGCCTCCGCCGCCTGGCGCTGCGGCGTAGGGGATTCGACCACCTGACCTGGCTGATCCGTAACCGGCGAATACCGGGGGGAGAGGCGATCGACCTTACCGAGGAACTGATACGATCGATCTACACGGTCCGCGCCACATTCAGCCAGACGCTGACCGACGAGGAGAAGCACAAGAAGAGGTTCCTGTCCGAGGTGTACCCGCTGATCCTGGACCTGCCGGGCGGACCCCCCGCGCCGACGGACCGGATGAAGTGGCTGGACCGCCTGGTCGAACTCGCCGCCCTGCGGTGCGACGGAAACTTCCGCCTGCCGGAAGACCTGGACTTCTTCGCCCGGATCGTGGCCGAGATCGCCCCGCCCGACATGCCCCTGAGCGCCAGCATGATTCACATGGTGGCCAGCATCGCTGAGACCTGCGCGGTGGACAAGCGCGACGACTACTACAACTGGTATCGGTTCACCACCCGGCAGGGGCTGGAGTTTCTCGACCGCCTCCGAACGTCGCGCAGCGCCCGCGTCCGCGCCTGCGGGGATTTCGGGATGCTGGTCTACGACTGCGTCCGATCACGCGACAGCGAGGACCCCAAGACGGTCAAGGCCCTGCTGGCGCGGTGCGAGCGCATGGCGGCCGAGCACAAGGAGTTCCACCAGAAGCTCTCCCCCCAGCCACGATCCTGTCAATTGCTGGACTATCTGAACGAAAGCGCCCGCCGCCTCCGGGCCCGGCTCGAGCCGAAAACGCCCACGCCCGATACCCCTTCCCGAGCCCAGCCCGCGATCCGCTCCACCGGCCGGCTCACGTTCGAGGAGGTCCCAATGCGGATCAGGCGGCTCGACGGGTCGGTCGTCTCCGCCAAGG
>DASRZG010000594.1:0-6294 GCA_035686585.1 Phycisphaerae bacterium | reverse complement strand
ACACCCTTAGCCGGTCCCGCTCTCGCTGACTCATCTCGATCCGGTCTCCGTCCATCCGCTCTCCCTGTCAAAGGAAAGCGGACATTTCTACTTAGATAAGACCGGACAGTACTACTTAGATATGACACGGCCCGTGTGACTTCCCGTCTGACGGCCCGTCAAGACTCAACCCACAGGCACCCAAGTCCGGGCGGGCCCCACGGGTGCCATCAAGCCGTCGTTTGGCTTGGGGGTGCAGGAATGTGGCGGGCCTCAGGGATGGGAATGGCACGGCCGGGCAGCTCCAGCCACACGCCCCACCCCCAAGCTGCGCGAGCCGCCAAACAGCCGGCGGCTCGCTACGCTTGAGGGTGGCACCCAAGTCTGGGCCGGCCTACGTTCGCACGCCGGCCTTCCCGGCGCGGGCAAGCTGGCCGACGATCGCGTGCTTGAAGCCCAGCAGCAGCGGGCTGGCGATCGCGATCGAGGAGTACGTGCCGACCAGGATGCCAACCATCAGGGCATACGTGAACGCCCGGATGCCCGGGCCGCCGGCGATGTACATGGTCACCACCGCGATCAGGGTGGTGAAGGTCGTCAGCAGCGTCCGGCTGAGGGTCTGGTTGATGGACCGGTTGATGGTCGGCTCGTCGACGGTCATCAGGCGCCCGCGGTTCTCGCGGATCCGGTCGAACACCACGATGGTGTCGTTGACCGAGTAGCCGATCACCGTCAGGAACGCCGCCATCACCGCCATGTCGATCTGGAAGGGCGTGTCCACCAGCAGCCACCTGCCGATCGGCGAGGCGGCGATGTAGGCCGACAGCGCCACCATGCCCACGGCGATCAGCACGTCGTGGATCAGGCAGATCACCGCCGCCAGGCCCCAGCGGAGCGAGCTGAACCGCAGCCACAGATACGCGATGATCGCCGCCCAACTCAGCACGAAGGCGACGCCGGCCTTGCCCGCCGCCCGCGCGGCGATCGCCGGGTCGAACTGCGCCAGCGACTCGGTGGTCGCCTCCCGCGCCATCGCCTGGCTCAGCAGCCCCTCCTCCCGGTCGGCGAATTCGCCCCACTCCGTGGGATTGCTGCCATAGCGGATGGTCGGGCTGGCCACCAGCACCGCCAACGACGTGTACCCGTCGCCGCCCGGCGCCGCCTCGAGGCCGATCACCTCAAACCGGTTGAACTGGAGCTCCGCGAAGTCCGGCTGGGCGCGCATCTCCCGAAGCCGGGCCTTCACCTCGGCGGCCGTCTGCGGCGAGCTGACGTCGGTCAACACCAGCATCACCCCGTCGTCCATGTCCATGAACTGGTCCTGCATCTCCGGCGGCACCTTCTGGGTCAGCGCCGCCGTCACGCGCGTCCGGCCCTTGGCGCCCGCCTCCAGCGTCACGTCGAGGACGGGCGCCTTTCCGTCGGTCAGCAGCTTGTACTTCACGCCGCTGCTGGACTGGAGGGCGTCCCCGAAGGTCGCCCGCACCACCTCCCGGAGCAGCTCCACGTCCGCCACCGCCGTCGATACCTGGTAGGACCGCTCCGGCAGACGCTCGTTCAGCTCCGCCTGCGTGAGCTTGCCGTCGCCGTTGGCGTCCACCGCCCGGAAGACCGCGACCTCGCCTTTGCCCGCCTGCCACTCCGAAAGGTCGATCACCTTGTCGTCGTTGGTGTCAAACTGGGACAGCGCCTCGGCGCCCTTGCGGCGGTCCACGATGGTCTCCACCTTGGTCGTCACGGTCAGTCTGGCCAAATCCCGCACTCGCTGACGCAGACCCACCAGCTCCTCCCGGAGCTTCTTCAGGTCCGACTCGGCGATCTCCAGGCGGCTGCGGGCCTCCCGGACCGCGTCGGACGCCGCCTTATCGGCATCTCCGGTCTTGTCGGGAATCTGCTCGTAGGCCGCCTCGGCCGCGGCTAGCTCCTTCTTGAGCCGGGCCACGTCCGCCTCGGCCGGGGCGACCTTCGGCGACAGCTCCGCGATCTTCGCTTCAGTCTCGGGGGTGAGTCGATCGGTGATCTGGCGGGCCTCGGTGGCGATGTCGTTTTCCACCACCGCCCGATCGGGCAGAACCTGCTTGCCCGCGGCGTCCGGGATGGTCTGACCCGTCCGGAGGGTGAACACCGCCTTGGTGCCGGAGCGGAACTCCAGGCCCAGCACGTCCTTGCCTTGGGCAGTCAGGGCCGCCAGTCCGGCGGCGATCAGGAGGGCCGACACCGTCCAGAAGACGCGGCGCTTCTTCATCCAGTCGATGCTCGGGGTGCCCACCAGCGACAGCATGCGGATGCGGTCCTTGATGGCGCCGATCTGCAGCAGGAACTGGAAGACCCAGCGGGTCACGATCAGGGAGGTGAACAGGCTGAACATGACGCCCAGCCCCAGGGTGATGGCGAATCCGCGGATTTCCTCGGTGCCCACCCAGCCCAGGATCAGGCAGGTGATCAGGGTGGTCGCGTTGCCGTCGAGGATGGCGCTGGCGGCGTTGGAGTAGGCGTTGCGGATGGCCAACCCCATCGACTGGGTTTTGGTCTGCTCCTCGCGGAGGCGCTCGAAGATCAGCACGTTGGCGTCGACCGCCATGCCGATCGTCAGGATCAGCCCGGCGATGCCCGGCAGCGTGAAGACCGCCTCGATGAAGCTCATCGCGCCCAGCACCAGGATCAGGTTCAGCAGCAGCGCCACGTCGGCGATCCCGCCGGCGTAGATGTAGTAGACCAGCATGAAGGCCGCCACGAAGATCAGCCCGTACACCGCCGCCCGCAAGCCCGCTTCGCGGTTGTCCTTGCCCATGCTGGGGGCGATCGCCCGCTCGCTGACCGGGTCGGGGTCGACCCGCGCCCGCAGCGCCCCGGCGTTGAGCGTCTTGACCATCTCGGAGACCTCTTTGCGGGTGAAGCTGCCGGTGATGATGCCATCGGTGTAGATCGTCGCCTGGATCACCGGGGCCGAGTAGACCTCGTCATCCAGCAGGATCGCCATGAAGTTGCCCCGGTTGGCGCTGGTGAGGTCGCCCATCAGCTTGCCGCCGCGCAGGTCCAGATGGAACGAGATCGCCGGCCGGCCCAGATCGTCCGACCCCGGCCCCGACGTCAGCGACCAGGGGGGAGACCCGCTGCGCTGGAGCATCGCGTAGGCCTTACGGTTCTCCAGCAGCACGTATCTCCTGCCGGCGTACCGGTCGGTGAGGAGGTTCGGGTTGACGCGCTCCTGCCCCTCCCGCACCGCGAACCACTGGTACGGTTCATTGGCGCTTCGCCCGGCCATGGGGCCTTCGTTGGCGAGCTTGTCCAGGTAACGGGCGCGATCGGCCTCGCTCAGCCGGTCCCCGCTCTGGGCACCGGGCAGGATCGGGGCGATGCGGAACTCCAGCACGCCCGCCCGCGCGACCAGGCGCTTCAGGTCGGCCGGATCGTCCAGCGGCCGGCGGCGCTCCGCCCAGCTCCTGTAGACCTTCTCCGCCGCGTCGATCTCGGCGACGCGCGCCGGCTGCTGCTGCCGAAGGGCCGCCAGCTGCTGGTCGTAGCGGGCGGTCCGTTCCCTCAGGCGCTCCCGGGGCAAGACCTTGGCCTCGGCGGCCGTGACGTGCAGCGCCAGCGTCGCCCGCAGGCGGTCGGTGGGGACGTTGGTCGCCAGCACGTCCAGCATGGCGTCGTTCTGGGCGGCCCGGGCGTCATCGACCGCCGCCTGGGCCGCGGCCAGGGCGTCGTCGGAGGCACCCCGGGCCCGCAGGTCGGCCAGCTTTTTGTCCGCCTCGGCCAGGGTCTTCTGGGCCGCCACGAGCTTGTTCAGCGCCGCGGTGCGGGCCGGGTCGCCCTTGGCCAGTTCCTCGACCGTGGCCGCGCCCCGCTCGAGCCGGGCGAGTTGGCTGCGCCGGATGTTGCCCTCTTCGACCCGCTCCATGGCGGCCTCGAAGGCCTCCCGGCCCAGGCGCGAGGCCTCGGTGCCCATGGGCATGCGGACCTCGATGCGGTTGCCCTCCTCCGGGCGCCACTCCAGCGAGGCCAGGCCCTGCGGGTCCACCCGCGCCTTGAGCACCTCGATGACCTGGTTGACCAGGTCGCGGCTCTCGCCCTTCTCCACCTGGACCTGGAAGGTCAGGATGTACCCGCCCTTGAGGTCCAGCCCCCAGCGGAGGCCCTTGGCCCAGACGGCGTACAGCGACAACGCCACCACCAGGGCGACGAATGCGAATTTCCATCCAAGGTTCTTCGGTTGCATGATGACCTCTTCAATCGGAGATACGAACCGTCCGAAGACGGATCGGGTACGAACGGGGAAATGCGGCCCGCGCGAACGGCGCGGGACCGGCACGGAAGGGTGACTCAGACGGGCGGGCCGCGCAGGCCCCACCCCCCCACACATACGGCTGGGCAACACGCGGGTAGATCGGGCCAGGCCGCCCCCGGCCAGCAGGCCATGACCGGCCCCGGAGCCGCCGCGGGCACCACCGCGGCCGGGATGCGAACGCACGCGCGCCGCGGCGGATCGATGGAAGCGCCCCGGGCCGAAACCGCCTTGGCCTGCTCGGCCGAATCCGCCAGCGCCACGCGGACCTTCACCCCCGCCGCACCCGCCTGGCTCGCCACGGCCGCCAAGGCGCGGCGAAGCTGCCCGGAGGTCGGCGCCGACAGCTCCAGCAGCGTCTCCTCGCCCGTCCGGACGACGCGGACGCGCGCCCCCGCGGCCACCGCGGCCCGCCGGACCGCGTCGACGAACTGCGCGTCGGCGGCATCCGCCCATATCCGCGCCCGCGCCCCGGCCGCCGATTCGGTCGCCCGGCAGGGGACCTGAGCCAGCAGCGCGACGATCAGCAGGATGGATCCGGCTTTACGTTTCATGGCGCGCACAGACATCGTCCGCGGTCAGGGCTTCTTCTCCGCCTCCTTGGGGTCCTCGGCCTTGGCCGATTCGCCCACGCCGCGGACCGCCCAGCGGGCGAACGTCATGCGGGTGTTGCTCGATTCGTCCACCTTGATCGTGACCTCGTCGTCCTTGACGTTCATCACCGTGCCGACGACGCCCCCGATGGTGGTGATCTTGTCACCCTTCGTGAGCGATTCAAGCATCTCCTTGCGGCGCTGCTTCTCCTTCTTCTTGCCCCGCGACATCCAGAAGTACAGCAGGATGAACCCGCCGACCATGATCAGCAGGAAGTTGGTGGGCAGGCCCCCCGGCGGCTTTTCCTTCTTGGAATCGGGGCTGGGCGTCGGGGGCTCGCCTTTCTCCGGCGCGGCGCCGTCCTTGGCCTGGTCGGCCTGGTCGGGGGTGGGCGGGGCGCCTTTCTCCACCAGCCCGGGATCGGACCCCGACGGGCCCGTCTCCTGCGCCAGCACGGGCGCTGCGGCCAACGAGACCACCCCGATCAACAGGAGCATCAGCATTACACGAGTCTGCATACGTTTCCTTTCGGCCTTTTGCCGCGGCTGTCTTTGTCCAAACTGAGCCGTGCATTTTCCCAGGTAGCCACCCCCGGATCAACACCATTCTAACCATCCGCCTCGCCGCCATCCGTCAAAGGAAGCTCCGATCCGTCTCCGCCGGGCCCGTACATCCGCTCCAGCCACTGGCGAGAACGCGCTGCCAGCTCGCCGTCGGCGATCGCGCGGCGGATCTCGGCGACAAAGCGGGCGAAGAAGGTCAGGTTGTGAATGGTCGCCAGGATCGGCCCGAGCATCTCGCCCGCCTGGAAGAAGTGCCTGAGGGCGGCGCGAGGGAACTGCCGGCAGGTGTAGCAGGGGCAGCCCGGCTCGATGGGCCCGCCGTCGCGGGCAAGGGCGGCGTTACGCAGCCGGATCCGCCCATCCCACGTAAAGACCTGTGCGTTCCGGGCGTTACGGGTAGGCAGGACGCAGTCGAACAGGTCCACGCCGCGGGCGACCGCCGCCAGCATGTCGCGGGGCTCGCCCACCCCCATCAGGTACCGGGGCCGGTCGGCGGGCAACTGCGCGTCGATCCCGTCCAGCACCGCCACCATCGCCTCGTGCCCCTCGCCCACGCTCAGCCCGCCGATCGCGTAGCCGGGCAGGTCCAGCTCCACGCTCCGCCGGGCGGACTCCGCCCGAAGGTCCGCAGGCACCCCGCCCTGCTGGATGGCGAAAAGGGCCTGGGCATGCCCGGCCGATGCCTTGCCGCCCCGCCCCTGCCAGGCCTCGACGCAGCGCCGGGCCCAATCCGCGCTCCGCTCGACGGCGGCGGCGACGGCCTCGCGCTCCGCGGCGGCCGGGGGGCACTCGTCCAACTGCATGATGATGTCGGCCCCGAGCTTGCCCTGGATGTCCATGCAGCTCTCCGCCGTCAGGGCCACCTGCGACCCG
>DASRZG010000593.1:0-9216 GCA_035686585.1 Phycisphaerae bacterium | reverse complement strand
GTTGATCGCATACACGAACAGCGTGTTCCACTCGGAGAACTCCGCGGTGACGACGTACTCGATCATCTGCCGTTCGGACAGCTCGCCCCGGGCGAGAGAGTCCCGGGCTTGATGTAAGGGCGTTTCCACGTGCGCCCGTACTTCGTCGTTCAGGGCCACGGCCGAGGCGATCCCGGCTTCGGCGTGGGTCCGGACGTACTCGACGGCGCCCGCCATCAGGTGGGCGTGCCACGCCTCGTCCCGCGCCAGGCGGTCCAGGAACTCGCACAGCGCCTTGTCATCGAAGCGAGCGGCGGCGTCTTCGTAAAGGCGGCACGCCATCCACTCGATGCTCTCGATCCACTGGACCATTTCCAGCATGGCCGGCCCCTCCTCCTGCCGGGAGACTCCCGGCCTCGGCCTCCGTCTAACATCCTAGGAGGGCTCCGCGGCTCGCCGCCCGGGGGGCAAAGGGGAACAGGACCGTAGCAATGCAGTTGCTAATGTGTTCTAGAAATGATCAGATGTGTTAAAGGCAGCCGGACGCCTCTTGAAGGCGATTGCCGGCGTGGCAGGAGATTGATCATGAGTGCAGGCGTTGGCAGGTACGTGGGTGTTGGCCTTTTCATTCTGGCGTTGGCAACACAAGGGTATTCTCAAATGGACAAATCCTCCGTAACCGTCTGGGCCACCGACGACGGCGTTCGGGTGAACCCCGAGACCGGCAAGTACCTCGAGGACCGCACGGACATCTTCAAGGAGTACCCCACCGGCGATTACCAACGGTCCAACTCCGTCTGGGACGCCGCCAGGCGGACGGTGACGCTGCATACCGGGCGGAACGAGTTCGCCGCCTTCCAACTGGTCGTCGCAGCCGACAAGCCCGTCCAGGGCGTGAAGGTCGCGATGGACCGGCTGACCGGCCCGGGCGGGGCGACGATCTCCGGCAAGGCGCTGGCCTTGCTGAAGGCGTGGTACGTCAAGGTCGACAAGCCCTCCCACGGCTTCGACAAGACCTCCCTGGGCCCGGGCTGGTACGCCGACGGGCTGCTGCCGGCCGAGAGGGGCGGGGCGGTCACGCTCAACATCCCCGAGCCGAGGAACTACATCGGCGAGGCGCAGAGAAACCACTCGGTGTGGGTGGACATCCTCATCCCCCGCGACCGCCGGGAGGCCCCGCCGGGCGAGTACAAGGGAAAGCTGACCGTGACCGCCGGCGGGCAGAGCCAGTCGGTCGACGTGGTGCTGAACGTCTGGGACTTCGCGCTGCCCGACGAGATCCACTGCCGCGGCGACATCTGGAACGGCTCGCTGCTGCGGATGGACCCCCAGATGGAGCTGCGCTACTACCAGATGGCGCAGCGGCACCGCTTCCACCCCGGCGTGGCGGGCTACCGGCCCGAGCTGAAGGTCGAGAAGGCCGCCGGCGGGCCCAAGGTGACCATCGACTGGACCGAATACGACCAGCGCCTGGCCAAGTACTTCAACGGCGAGGCCTTCACCGACAAGTACGGCTACTGGGGCCCGAGCTACGGGCACCCGATCCCGCACATCCAGTTGCCGTTCAACTGCAACAAGAAAGGCCGCAAGGGCGGCTGGCCGGTGGAGATGGAGAACCGCAAGCTGGACGCCGAGGGCGAGGCGATCTACCTGGAGGTCTGCCGGCAGTTCAAGGAGCACTTCGACGCCGATCCGACGTGGCGGAAGGTCAAGAAGGTGGTGTTCCTGGGCGGGCTGGACGAGTCGTACTACCAGGAAGCCTACGACGCGATGATCTACTTCTCCAAGCTCACCCGCCAGGGCCTGGGCAAGGACTGGTTCCAGTACCGCATCGACGGCGGGTACAACTCCCCCGCCATGCGGCAACTGTCTCCGTACGTGGACCTGTGGGTCTGTCACACGGCCGGGTGGCATCAGCCGAAGATGCTCAACTTCCGCGAAAAGGGCGTGGAGACGTGGTTCTACGGCCCGATGGTGTACGAGCGTCAGGGCAACAGCGGCACGGGCTCGAACACGTTCACGGACCTGGACGTGCTGGTCAACCGCGGCATCGGGTGGGTGGCGTGGAAGCATCACAGCGGGTACTGCCAGTGGGAGTTCGACGCCCACTACGTCCGCAAGCCATCCGAGGGCCGGCCGACCGAGGCGTGGGACAAGGGCTGGACGGTCGCCCGCAACTACCGCGTCAAGGGCGGCGGCGGGTACACCGAGCATAACGGCAGCGGTCTGCTGACCTTCCGCGGCGAGCTGGCGGGCCGGCCCGGCGAGCCCATCGCCACCGTCCGCCTCAAGGCGCAGCGCCGCGGCATGCAGGACTACGAGTACTTCTGGCTGCTCCGCGAGGCCGGCAAGGGCGATGCGGCCGACAAGCTGGTCGACTCGATCATCCCCGTCCCGCCGTTCGGGGCGGAGAACTACCAGAACCCCAACGTCTGGACACACAACCCGCAGCAGTGGGACGCCGTCCGCATCTCCGCCGGCAATACGCTGCACTCGCTGGCGAAGAAGGAGTGACCGGAGGACCGTGGGACCGGAAGACCTGGACCGCCTTCGGCGGTGGGTTGACGGGCCGGAACGCTCGCGGTTTCGCGAACGCGGGACGGGCCGGACATTCGCGCGGTTCGGGATACCGCCGGGCCGCACGATCGAAGAGGCACTCACCTCAGGAGTGAACCGATGCGCACACTCGCGTGTCTGACCTTCACGCTGGCAGCCGGCATCTGCGCCGCCGCGCCGGTGGTCTCCAACACCTACGACAACCTCGACCCCGCCGGCGCCCTGACCGACGTGCCTGTGACCTTCTCTCGCATCGGGGCCGACGGGCATTTCACCCGGGGCATCACGCCGTCGATCGAAGGCAGGAAGCTGCCCGCCCAGGTGGACGTCCTCCGCCGGGCGCCTGACGGGTCGATCCGCCACGCCTTGGTCTCGTTCGTCCTGCCGCACCTGCCCGCCGGCGGGACGGTGAAGGTGGACTGGCTCAACGAGGCGCCCCCCGCCCCGCCGGCGTTCCGGTGGGGATTCGAGCGGGACAAGCTCGACCTCAAGCTGCTGCTCGCCCCCGTCGAGGGGAAGCCCCTTTCCTCCGACCTGGGGAAGCTGCTCCGATCCGCGGATCGGGTCCGCCTGCTGCATGACGGGCCGGTGATGAAGGAGTTCCAGGTCCACGACGTGCCCGTTGACGCCGACGGCAGGCCGGACCCGCACCTGGACGTCTACTGGCGGGTCCGCGCCTTCGCGGGGCAGCGGTCGGCCCGGGTGGCGGCGGTGGTCGAGCGGACGAAGGACCGAAAGGAATCAGGCCCCGAGCCGGTGCAGTACAAGTTCAAGTCGGTCAGGCTGCTGGTCGGCGGGAAGGCGCTGTACGAGGAGGGCCCGTTGGACCACCTCGACCAGACGCGGTACCGCATCCTCGCCTGGACGGACGGGCGGCTGGAGGACATCCACCGCCGCCCGAACTACGAGTACTGGTGGCGGAACCGCTTCGTGCCGCGCTTCGAGTGGATCAAGCCCAAGTCGCCCGCGGAGGTGGACGCGTTCTACACGTCGCCCCAGAGCATGCGTCCGGTGCCCCAGCGCAGCCAGGGCATCCTGGAGAGCGGGATCATCCTCCGGCACATGCCCAACACCGGCGGGCGGTGGGACCTGGGGCCGTACCCGTCCTGGGTGATCGGTTATCTGCTGTCCGAGGGCGGGCCCAAGACGTACCGGTCCATCCTCCACGCCGACGGCAACGGGGGCGGGGCCTTCTTCGTCCACGTCCGCCAGGCCGGGGCGCCGGGGTACAACATCTTTACGGTCAAACAGCCCGCCCAGGACGGCCGATACCGCATCGACCTGTACAAGCTGCCCGACGGTACGAAGACCCCCTGCCAACCCGATCACGCCCACACCCCGGGCATCGCCTACGTCAGCTACCTGCTGACCGGGGACAAGTACTACGCCGAGGAAATGAGCTTCTGGGCCGCCTACCAGATGGGCGAGTACCCGCACAAGGGCCTGAAGTGGCAGGCGATGGACCGCTCGTTCGCCTGGAGCCTGCGGATGACGACCGACGCCGCCTTTATCCTGCCCGACGACCACCCCCTCCGCGGCTACTTCACCGACGGCGTGAATAAGTGCATGGACGAGATGACCGCCAAGCTCGTCAAGTCGCCCCGGCGGGTGCACTCGCCGATCGAGGGCAACTTCCAGTGCTCGGGCCGGCAGAACTGGGTCAACGCCGAGCGGTGTTCGAGCTGGATGTACGCCTGGGCGGTCTGGGCGCTGGGCAACGCCGCGGACAAGGGCTTCGCCAAGGCCGCTCCCGTCCGCGACTGGGCGGCCGAGTACATCGTGGGCCTGTACACCTCCGAGGATGAGTTCCAGGCCCCGGACGGCAAGACGTACCGGTACGATCCCCGCGACGCCATGCCGTACTCCACCGCCATCAGCCTGCTCGAGACGAAGATCGTCCCGCTGGGCGGCGACAAGAAGGGCGTCGAGAAGGTCCGGCGCGTCAGGTTGCTGGACAACTTTGGCGAGGTCTGGTACTACACCAAGCTCAACGTGGACAACGGCTGGTACAGCCAGCGTGGCCTGGAGGCGTTGCCCGACGCCAACGGCGTCTGGCCGCTCCGGCCTGCGAAAGAGGGCTTCGGCGGCGGACTCATGCGCTGGGCGTGGGACCACAAGGTCACGCCGCATTTCAACAACTACCACGTCCGCGCCGCCACCGGCATGTCCATCGCCGTCGACGCCGGCGTCCGGCGGGCCGATCTGGCCTGGAAACGCCTGATGGAATTCGGCGGCAAGGAAGGCAAGTACGGCCACCGGATCATCCCCCGCGCGACGCCGCCGGAGGAGCACTGACCGCCCATGCGACTGTGGATCGTGTACCTGTTCGTCAGCGGGCTGGCGCTGTTTGCCGGCGCGGCCCTCCTACTCGCGGCCACCGCCTTGCCGGCGCGACGCAAGAGCAAGACTGTCCGATCCGCCCGCCGCGTCCTGATTCTCGTGGGGTGGACCTTCATCGCCCTGTCCGGCACCCCCCTGCCGCTGTGGTTCTACGCTCTGTGGGCCGGGCTGACCTTGGCCTGGGCGATCGGCGGGCGTTTCCCGGCTGCCTCCAAGCCCAAGGCCGTGGTCGCCCTCCGGCTGGCGGCGGCGCTGGCCACCCTGGCAGCCGTGGGGCTGGAGATCCCCCGGCAAATCGCGCCCGACGTGGCGTCAGCGAGACCCGAAACGGTCTACGTCGTCGGGGATTCCATCAGCGCCGGGATCGACGAGCTGCCCCCCTGGCCGGCCGTGCTGGGCCGGGAAACGGGGCTGCGGGTGATCAACCTCGCCCAAGGCGGCGCCAAGGCCCGCTCGGCCATGGACCAGGCGGACGGCATCGAGGCCGGACCTGCCGTCGTCGTGATCGAGATCGGCGGCAACGACATGCTGGGCGGCACCCCGGCGGGGCAGTTCGAAGCCGATCTCGATCGCCTCATCCGGGCCCTGCGCGGGCCCGAGCGAACGCTGGTCATGCTCGAGCTGCCCATCCCGCCGTTGCACAACCGCTTCGGCTCCGCCCAGCGCCGCGTCGCCGATCGGTACGGCGTATCCCTGGTGCCCAAACGGCTCTTAGCGGCCGTGCTGACCAGCCCCGACGGCACCACCGATGGCCTGCACCTGTCCGAGACGGGCCACGCCAGGATGGCCGGAATCGTCGCCGGTCTGCTCCGCTGACCGAGACGCCAGGGGTCCCCTCCCTTGCCCGGGTCCACGTTCAGCCGCGACCCAGCGGGGAGCGGGAACGCCCTTACCTGGCCGTGGCGGCCTGGGCGACCGGCTACGTGCCCTCGTTGAGGATCTTGACGTAATGGTCATAGACGTAGATGCGGTCGCGCTGTTTCCCGGTGATCTCCCGGACAAGGCCGAGCTGCTGCAGGGCCCGAACCGCGCTGCCGGCTGTCGGCGTGGTCATGCCAAGCTGCCTGGTCGCGTTGGCGATGGTCGTGATGGGGTGGCGCCGCAGCAGATCGTGCACGCGGTGAGCCGATCCTGCCCTGCGCCCGAGCCCCTCGATTCGGCGGCGGTCCTCCTCGAAGAGCTTCAGAATCCGCCCGGATGTGTCCGCCGCCTGCTGGGCCGTCTGCTGCACCCCCTCCAGGAAGAACCGCAGCCAGCCCAGCCAGTCCCCTTTCAGCCGCACCGCATCGAGGCGGTCGTAGTACTCCGGCCGGTGCTGCTTGAAGAACAGGCTCAGGTACAGCAGCGGCTGAGCCAGAGCGCCCTCGGCGCACAGGATGAGCGTGATGAGAAGCCGCCCGAGCCGTCCGTTTCCATCGAGGAAAGGATGAATGGTTTCGAACTGCACGTGTGCCAAGGCGGCCTTGATCAGTACGGGCGTGCGCCGGGGCCGATCGTGAAGGAACTTCTCCAGGTTGCTCATGCCGTCAGCCACCCGGTCGGGCGGCGGGGGGACGAACCGCGCGTTGCCCGGGCGGGTGCCGCCCAGCCAGTTCTGACTCCGCCGGAACTCCCCGGGCGTCTTGTCGCTGCCCCGCCCTCTGGCCAGCAGCACCTCGTGCGTCTCGCGGATCAACCGGAGCGACAGGGGAAATCCGTCCTCGCGGAGCCTCCTGAGGCCGTAATTCATGGCGGCCACGTAGTTGCTGACTTCCGCCACGTCGTCCAGCGGCACGCCGGGAGCCAGGTTCTCCTCGTGCAGAAGCAGGTCGGAGATGGACGACTGCGTGCCCTCGATCTGCGAGGACAGCACGGCCTCCTTGCGCACGTAGAAGTACAGGAACAGCGAAACGTCCGGCAGCAGCGTCGCCACGCCGTCCAGCCGCCCGAGGGCGCGGTTGGCCTTCTCGATCAGGTCGTGATCGCGGTCGGCCAGCGCAATCGGCGGCTCGGGCGGAAGGGGATTGGGCACGAAGGCCCGAAAAGACTCACCCGCCGCCGATGTCGTCACGTATGTTCCCGTCGCTTTCATTGAGTCCATCCCTGCGAAAGCAAGCTTTCATAGCAGAGGCCGCTAATAAAGAATATCGGCCTATGTTTTACTAGTCAACAGTAGATGCCGGGGGTGCGGCGGGGGAAGATCAGCCCGCAAGGGCGAAACATGCCGCCCTCCGGGCTCGCCTCGTCGGTGTTCGGAGCTGACATTACTCTTACCGGCCTCAATCACCCTTCACGCTGTAAACGTGGATGGCGGGCTTGTCGTGCAGGTGGGGCCGGTAGTACAGGTACAGCAGCCTCTTCTGGGCGTCGAAGCAGGAGCCTGTGATGCCGCCGTTGAGGTTGCCGCCCGGGGCAGAGACGCGGGTCATCGCGTACGGGGCCAGGTTGACCTTTCGAAGCTTCCGGGCGGCTTCGCCCAGGTCCTTCGGGTCGTAGAAGTACCAGCACTGGGTCAGGACCGGGGCCCTGTCTCCCACGTGGGCGACGCTGTCGGCGTAGTCGTAGCCCTTCCTGCCGATCGTCCAGACGGCGAAGGCGATGAACCCGTGCCGGTCGGGCAGGTCGAGGTAGATCCCGTTGCCGATGCCGTCCCCGGCGCACCAATAGCCCTTGGTCGGGCCCTCGGGCGGCTCGCCCCAATAGCCGTTCGCCGGCCCGGGGGCGACGAAGTAGTTCCCGTCCCGCGGGGCCCTGTCGCCCTTGAAGTAGCCGAGCATCTCGACCATGTCCAGCTTGTCCTTGGCGGGATCGGGCGTGGCGACCGCGGCCACCGCGGGCCCGCGGCTGCAGTTGCTCCCCCCGCTGTAGCCCCCGCCGAACCCGATCGCCAGCGTCCTGCCGCCGGTGTACGTGTCGGCGAACGCCTTGGGCAGGGCGGTCACGCCGCCCCACCAGGCCTTGCAGTAGTCGGAGGGCGCAAACCACCGCCCCAGCTCGGTGACCTTGCCGTCCTCGCCCAGCTTCGAGGCCCCCAGCACCGGGTACGGCGGCCCGCACCAGTAGGGGTGCCACGAGCTCCAGTACAGCGTCTTGTGGGCCTCGTCCCACCAGATCCCCCCGTCGGCCCCGTAGTTCTTGTCGCCCTCCCAGGGCGTCCCCAGGGGTCCCCAGGTCTTCGTGACCTTGGCGACCTTTAAGGCCTGGTAGTTGTCCTTGGTCCACCGCATCAGCTCCGGGATCTCGACCTCGATGAGGTTCCGCGACAGGTGCGTGTAGTTGACCATCAGCCGCCGCGTGCCGTCCGGCAGCGTCCGCAGGGCCAGGCCGGCGAAGGACCAGATGGGCCCGGACCAGTCCGACCCCTCGCCCTTGACCGTGGGGGTCTTGAAGGAGCCGGCGTACTCGAAGTCGTCAAAGGTCAGCAGGCGTTTGCCCAGCGACTCCCGCGGGCGCGGCGGCGGCGCCGGCTCGTCGGGGCGCTTCTTGACCACGATCGTCTCGGCCGGGGTCATCGCGCCGAACATCTTCCCCTTGTCGTGCTCCAGGGACGTCCCCCGCGCCAGCCGCCACTGAAAGACGTGCTCACCCGGGGTGCCGGGGGCCTTCAGGTAGGAGGCGTAGGTGAACTCCCCGCCGGGCGGCACGTTGGTCCCCTGGCCCTGGATGATGAAGTTGCATCCCCAGGTGTTGTTGTCCAGGGGCGTCTGCGACCGCAGGTACGCGTGCCGGTCGTTCTCAGGGCCCCACGACTGCGTGCCGGTGTTCCTCATGACGATGACCGCCCGGAACACCTCGTCGGTCAGAAGCTCCCTGGGCACGACCACCTTGACGCACTGGGCGTCGTATCCGGCCACGGGGTCGAGCTTGTCGGCTTCGCCTGCCGGGGCCACGGCCATGGCGGACAGGACCATCGCCGCCATCGCTTCCCATCTTGTCGCGTGGAACACGTTGGAGACTCCTCATCGTTACAGCAGCGGCACCGGCGTTTCGGCGCCCTTTTTCTCGTTCGAGACGTAGGCCGCGTAGATTGTCGTGATCGTGTCCAGGGCCAGCTCCAGACCGGATTCCGGTTGGCGGCCCTGGGCCGCACACGTCAGAAAGTCCTGCATCTCCGAGGTGTAGCCCAGCGTGTAGTTCTCGTCGGGCGCGAAGGCGGTCCAGCCCTCCTTGGTGGAGATCTTCTCGACGGTGTACACGTCCGCCAACTGGGGCCCGGAGGGATTAAACGTCTCCAGCAGGGCGGCGGGGCTGAGGTTGCAGCGGGTGCGGTGGTTGTTGGCGAAGACCTCCACGTAGTTGTAGATCCCGCCCAGGACCACCTCGCCGGAGAGGATGTCGCCGACCGTGCCGTCGGTGAAGGTC
>DASRZG010000592.1:0-3188 GCA_035686585.1 Phycisphaerae bacterium | reverse complement strand
CGGTCCAGGACCGTGACGGTGTTCTCCTGGTCGCTCTTGCGGGAGACCCAGCCGCCGGCGTGCCACAGATGACAGGCGACGTAGTCGGGCTTGAGGTGCTTGACGACCAGCCGCAGGTACTCCTCGATGGCCGAGAAATCGTACTCGAACGGCCCGGCAGGAGTCGGCTCGCCTTCGCCGGTGTACACCCACGTCAGCCAGCCGTCGTCATTGCCGAAGACGGTGCGGTCCACCAGGTGGATGTTCACCAGGTTGGTCCCCACCCGCCCGAGCAGCTCCAGGCTCCGGTCCACCAGCTTGAGGTGTTCCGGCGACCACATCGCCGCGCCGTACCGCAGGGCGAGGGTCTCGGGGGAATCATAGATCCCGGCCGTGGTGCGGAAGTCCCTGGGGTCGGGCACCGTCCAGTCGGCAACGTGGAGTTGGACGGGCACCGCCTGGTCGGCCGTGCCGGCGATCGAGACGGTCAGCACGCCGGCGTAGTCGCCCGCGGCGGCGTCCTTCGGCACGTGCACGGAGACCCACACCGGCTGCATGGCCGAGCGGCGCTGGGCCTTCTGCGCCGCGTCGTCGCCGGAGACGCTGCCGGCGAAGACCGCTACCTCCTCCGGCGGCATCGCGGACAGCCGGCAGAACCACGGGTCGATGCTGCGCGTTGCGTACGTGATCGAGATCTCCCCGGCGGGGATCGCGGACCCGCCTGCGGCCGCACGCAGGTCCGAGCAGGCGGCCCGCACGGCGCCAAGGGCCTCGGTCGAGCTGATGACCACCCGCCCGGCCGCCACGCCGTTGCGCGGGGCCACCAGTTCGACGGGCCGGAGGGGCTCCGCCGGGTCGCCGTACTCCAGCCCCCCCAGGCGGTCGTTGCGGTCGCTGTTCCACACCTGAAGGCCAACGGGGCGGCTGGCGTTGGGCTGGATGCCCGTCCCCTCGGCCGACAGGGAGATCGACTCCAGCCCGCAGGGAACCCAGGCGGACTTCTCCTTTCTGGTCAGGAACGTCCTGGCCTCCGGCGGGTAGTCCGCCCGGTGCACCTCCAGCGCCAGCACGTTGACGCCCTTGCGGAGCACCTCCGGGGCCAGCTTCAGCGGGCCCAGCGAGCGGACGCGGGCGGCGCGCCGGTCCAGGATGTCGGCCCTCTCCTCCGCCGGCATTCGCGCCAGCGTCCAGTCGCTGATGCCCGGGATGAGCTTGCCGTCCGCCCCGAAGAACGCCTTCCTGACGTACGGCTCGGCGGGCGTGCCGGGCTCCACGGCCCCGGCGGGCATTCCGGCCCGGCCGACCTCCCGTCCGTTGAGGTGCACCACCAAGCCCCCGCGGAACTTCACGGCCAAGGTCAGCGATCGGACCTGCGACGGGTCGTCCACGAGGAACTTGCCCCGGACGAGGACCAGCGCCGTGTCCACCCCTTCGGACGGCACGTCGGCCAGCCATGTCCCGTCCGTGCGGGGCCAGCGGCGATCATCGAAGTCGGTGGCGGCCCAGTCGTCCGGGAACCGGGGCGACACCCGCCGGGCCTCCGCCGGCGGCAGGCTGCGCCCGTCCAGCGTGGCGAGCATCCCGTCCGCCGGTGCCGTCGTGACGACCATCGGCCCGGAGGCCCTGCACCAGCGCCACAGCGTCGCCTTCGGATCCAGGATCGTCGTTTCCCCGTCTGGCTCCGCCATCGCCGGCCAGGCCCCCAGCGCCGCTGCCCACGCCGCCGCCACACAGCCAAGCCAAATCCTCATGGTCGCTCCCGTGATCCGGGCCTCGTGGATGGATTCATCCGGTCATCGGTTTCGTACACGGCCGCCGTGCCGCGCGGCAGGTCGGCCACGTCAAACGTCGGCCGGAACGACTCGGCCAGCCGGACGTTCCTGTCTACCTCTTCCGGCCAGCGCATGCCCACGTTGGCCACGTGAACGCGGCTGTCGGACAGCACGAACTCCAGCGCCACCTCATACGCGTCCTTCGCCGCCAGCCACTGGGGGGCAATGCTCTCCGCCAGCCGCTGGAAGATGCCCGAGGTCATCGGCCGCATCACGCAGACGCCCATGTCCGCCTCGCGGGCCTGCCCCAGAACGTGGTGGGCGGCGGCCTGGTAGATCAGGTTGTACCGCACCTGCATGACGTCGAAGAGCCCGCTGGCGATCAGCGGCTGGGCGGTCCAGGGCTCCTCCGTCGTGAAGCCGATGAACCGGACCAGCCCGCGGTCGCGCAGAGACTGCAGCGCGGCTGCCAGGCCGTCGTGAAGGATGTGGGCCGCGTCCTCGTCCGTGTACATCCCGCCGTGGAACTGAATCACGTCGATCACGTCGGTCCGCAGGCGCTTCAGCGACTCCTCCACGCTGGCGGTCACGTCGGCGGGCGAGAGGCCGCGGTAGCCCACCTTGGTCGCCAGGTGGAATCGGTCGCGGCGGCCCCGGGTCGCCTCGCCGATGATGGACTCGCTGTTGCCCCGGCCGTAGCTGGGGGCCGTGTCGATATAGTTGATTCCCGCGTCCAACGCGGCGTGGATGGTCCGGATGGCGGTCTGGCGGCCGGAAGGCGTGAACGGGTCCCATCCCCGGGCCCGGTTGACCCCGCCGAAGGGATAGCCACCCAGGGCCAGACGTGTGACCTCCAGATCAGTCCTGCCGAATCGCACCTTCGGGATCATACCTGTCCTCCCTCCTGCCGCCGCAGTTCGGCGCCCTGGGCGATGAGGGCGTCCTGGAGCTTGGCCGGCGGAAGCTGCCGCGGGGCGACGCCGCTCTGGGCGCACAGGGCCGCCGCCACCCCGGCCGCCTGGCCGATGGCCATGATCGGCACCATCGCCCGGTGAGATTCGTATGGCTGCTGCTCGCTCGAAATGCACCGCCCGGCCACCAGCAGGTTCTCGATCCGCTTGGGCAGGAGGCAGCGGTAGGGAATGTCGTAGCCCTCGTGCTCCAGGTAGCGCCGGTACCCGTAGAAGTGGATGATCGCACACGGGCTGATCGCCACCACGTCGTCGAACCGCCGCCCTTCAATCGCGTCGTCGGCGGTGAGCTTATACTCTCCCTCGATGAAGCGCGTCTGGCGGATCCCCAGCAGCGGCGGCGTCTCGACCACCCTCGCCCCGGCCAGGGCCGGTTCCTTGGCCTGTTTGGCGGCGAAGTCCTCGTACACCCGCAGGCGCGTGTCCACCTCGCCGCGCGACAGCTCGTCCCCGTCGGCGCCGTTGA
>DASRZG010000591.1:0-3080 GCA_035686585.1 Phycisphaerae bacterium | reverse complement strand
AGCGAGAACACTGGCAGTGATCGGACTGGCGGCGGCCGTGGTCTGGACCTCCTCGGCATCGGCCCAGACAGTCGTGGCCAGGATGAAGGCGCACAATCCCTCCGACAGGCCGATCACCAACGGCCTCGTCCGGGGGAACCTGCCCCTTCCACGGGACTACGACAAGCCCATCTCCTCCCTCGCCCTCCGCGACGGCGAGCGCGTCCTGCCCACGCAGGTGAGCGTCTTCGCCACCTACGCCGGCAGCGACGAGCGGAACCCCGTCGGTGGGCCGGAGGTCGTCCAGCTTTCGGCCCGCACCGACCTGCCGGCCGGGGCCTTCAAGGAGTTCGACGTGGTGGAGCTGGGCCCGCCGGGCCGGCCCCGGCCGGGCATGTCCGTCCGTCAGGCGGCCGCGGGCGCCGCCCTGGCTGAGGCCCTGTCGGGCGAGGCGGCCGTGGTGGTCGAGGCCACCGACGGCTTCGGCAATGTCTACCGCGCTGCCGCGCTGGACGAGGCCTGTCTCGTGGAGACCCGCCAGGCCGGACCCGTGCTGACCGAGAAGGTCTACCAGTCGGTCCTCATCCCCGTCGGCCAAGCCGCCGCGGGCAAGCCGGCGTTCGGGAAGTTCCTGCGCGTCCGGGCCTACCTGACCCAGCCGGCGGGGGAGGACCTGGCCTTGCTGAACCTGATGATCCACAACGGCTCGGTCGACCACCCCAACGGGGACGTGTACTATGGCCGGATCCGCGTCGGCGTGGCCGAGCCGATGGGGCTGTCGGTGTGGCGGCAGCACTTCAGCCCCGCCACGGACGGCAAGCGGGAGACCGCCGGCGGGTACACCTGGCTGACCTGCCCGCCGGCCCTGCCTGACGGCAAGGTCTACGTCATGCGGGACGGCGGCGCGGCCGTGCTGCGGACGGCCGTCTACGCCCCCGCCGCCAAGGCCCGCGCCGGCCAGCTCCTGGACAACCCGACGTACCTCCTGCCCGTTCCCAGCCAGGAGCTGTTCAGTTGGTCCAACTTCGCTACCGCCCGTTATGGCGCCGGCAAGTACCCCATCCCGCTGCACCTGGAGGACGACGCCGTCGCCCGGGTGGGAGCCCGGGCCGCGGCGGACTTGGCCAGCCCGACCCTCGGCGGGAAACTGTTCTACCTGGCCCGCACCCCCCCGATGGGCGTGCCCAACATGGGCCATGCCATGCCGGCCGGGGGGGCCTACGGCGGCGAGACGGGCGGATACGGCATCTACTTCGTCTACGGCCACCGCGCGGCCATCACCGCCCGCAGTGAGGCGATCCAACTGCACGTGATGCTGGCCGACCGCCAGTGGGATCGCCAGCGGGCCCACCTCTTCCACGACGACGGCAGGCCGTACACCCACAGCCGGCAGGTGGTTGACGTCGGCGGGCGAAAGCTTCTCGACTCCCCGAACACGGAGTTCCTGGCCCGGCGGAACGTCCAGAGCGACGACCCCGCCGCCAAGGTCCAGGCCGCCTACGTCAAGGGCGGCGATCTGCTTTCGGCGAAGGCCAAGGCCCTGCTGCAGTTCATGGACCTCGACGACCAGCACCTCTCGCGCCTGTTCGACGCCGAGCCGGCGGCGTATCTGGCCTGCGACAGCATCAACCGAGACCGGCTGGTCACGCTGGGGGCGCAGGCCTGCTGGAAGATGAACGTCTATCCGCTGAAGGGCAATCCCCAGTCCGGCGGGTGGGGCAGCCTCGTCGAGGCCCGCAAGCACGTCGACGCCAATCCGCACGAGGGCATCAACTGGGGTCGCGAGCACGGGTGGATCCCCCACTCGTTGGCCTACGCGTTCTTCCTCTCGCAGGACACGCAGATCCGCTCGGACTGCCTGGACGTGGCCCGTGCCAACGTCACCATCCGCCAGAAGGCCCAGATGCCCGGCGGCAACGTCACCTTGCGGCCACCCAGCTTCAAGGCGGAGTCCGGGCTGCACGCCGAGCGGGGCACCAAGCCGGGGCCGGACGGTCCGAAGTATTGGTTCACCACCGGATGGGAGGAAGGGGCGATCAACGCCGATGGCGCCCGCTGCATGGTCGAGATGCTCTCCTCCCCCGCGGACGCGGAGCTGGCCGAGACGCTCAAGAAGGTGTACGCCCGCGTGGGCCGTTGGACCGCCACCACCGGCTGGGATGACAAGCGCCACACGCTGGCCTTCTTCATCGGCGTGCGGCTCAAGGGCGAGGAGGACGTCCTGGACAAGCCGGTGCTGGCCAACACGGCCGACTTCTACATGGGCACGCCCTTCGGGTGGTATTACGAGTTGACGGGCGAGCGGCTCTTCCTGGACCGCATGAAGGAAGCCGCCCGGGGCAACCTGCGGGCCTACTGCCTGCGGGACCTGTACGAGGGCAACTGGACGTACAGCCTGTGGCTGCTGGAGGGCGGGCGCATCCCCGGCCGGGCGCCAATGAGCGCCGACTGACCGCCGGCAAGCCCGGTCGGACGCGTGCCCGCCGGCGTCCGCAGGAGCTTGCGGATGTCCGGAGATACGGCGAACTCTTCGAACGTGGATGTTCGCTCCGCTTCGACCGGATGACCAACCTGGTCCACCTGGCGGCCGCCCCGGCCGCCGCCTCCCCCGCCCCGGCCGGCCGTGCGGGGACGACGACTTCTTGAGGCGCCCGGCGCGGCCGGTCGGCCGGAGGCCCCGCCCCCCCAAGGGCCGCTGGCCGCGGAGGAACATGGGTGCTGGAGAAAGACGCGGTTAGCGTTCCCAGGTTTCCCTACATGAAGAGGGATTGACGGAATACGATGTCCACCGGATAATGGGGTTGTTGGATTCCGGCTGAAGTGCAACAGAACTTCTGTGCCTGATTCCATAAGGGGTCGGGGATGATACCGAAACCTTTCCCGGGACGTGCCGAAGGCCCTGAGCACCATGAGGATGCGCCCGCGCGCTTCGAGGCCCTCGAGCCGCGGCTGCTGGCGGCGGGGGACGTATCGGCCGTGGTGGTCGGCGGGAACCTGATCCTCACCGGCGACGCCGCCGCCAACGAGATCGTCATCGACCAAGACGGCTTGGCCGCCAACGAGTTCCGCCTCCGCTCCGGGGCTGACGCCACCACCGTCAA
>DASRZG010000590.1:0-6958 GCA_035686585.1 Phycisphaerae bacterium | reverse complement strand
CGCCCGCCAACAGCAGCTACAACGAGCTGGTCATCGAGGCCGGCAGGCTGTCGCTGACCCATGACGGCAGGGAAGCGGTGATCGAGTATGGGGAGAATCCGCACGTTCACCTGAGATAGGAATCAGCGCGGGGGCCTCGAGAAACAGCAACGACAATATCGAATAGCGAATATCGAAGACCGAATGTCGAAGTGGCATGACTGGAACGGTGTTACCACATGGGGAGAAAGACCATGACAGCGGCGGAGATGAACGCGAAGTACGACCTGGAGGAGAGGCTGTTGGACTTCACGTGCGGGGTGATCGACGTCGTCGAGTCGCTGGTTCGGTCGCGCGCGGGCAATCACGTGGGCGGTCAGTTGATCAAGAGCGGGACTTCCCCGATTGCCAACTATGCCGAGGCCCAGAGCGCCGAGTCGCGCGCAGATTTCGTGCACAAACTGAAGGTCGTACTGAAGGAGCTCCGTGAATCCCGCGTGTGGCTGATGGTGATCGATCGCAAGAAGCTGTCGAATACCCCCGCGCGAGTGAGGGAAATGCTGAGCGAGTGCGAGGAGCTGATACGAATCTTCAGGAAGAGCATCGACACTGCCGAGAGGAACAAGCACGCCGGTAGGCCGGAAGAGTGATTCTCCCGGGCAGACACTTCGACATTCGACATTCGGTGTTCGATATTCGATATTCGCTGTTGTCTGTCCCGACCAGCAAGGAAGACCAATGGCAACGAAAGAGTTCCCGCTTGTGCCCGAGGAGGTGAAGCCGGTTGAGACCAAGTACCGGCGGATTCAGACGAAGCTTCCCGTGCCGGAGTCTGTGGATCGGCTCAAGCGGCTTCGCGACCTGGAGCCGCGGTCGATGGGCGGGCAGCCGCCGATCATCTGGAAGGGCGGGCGCGGGGCGAACGTGTTCGACCCCTACGGCAACATGTTCCTGGACTTCTCCTCCGGCGTGCTGGTGACCGTCAGCGGGCACGGGCACCCCGCCATCTGCAAGGCCATCGCCGAGATGGCGCAGGCCGGGCTGTACCACGCCTACTGCTTCCCCACCGACATCCGGGCCCGGCTCGTTGAGAAGATCACCTCCATGCTGCCGGCGCCGCTGGCGAAGGTGTTCCTGCTGACCACCGGCTCGGAGGCGACCGAGTGCTGCATCAAGCTGGCCCGGACGCACGGGATGGCGGTCGGCGGGGCGAAAAAGAGCGTCCTGGTGACCTTCGAGAACGCCTTCCACGGCCGGACGATGGGCGCCCAGTGGGCCGGCGGATCGGCCGGGGCCAAGGCGTGGCTGGGGGACCCCGACCCGCGGTTCGTCAACGTGCCCTACCCCGACGGCTTCCGGCAGAAGGACGTCTCCTTCGACGTGTTCGTCAAGTCGCTGGCGGATCAGGGCATCGAGCCGGACGACGTCTGCGGGGTGATGAGCGAGACCTACCAGGGCTGCAACGCCACTCTCCTGCCCGTCGAGTACGTCCGCTCGCTGCGGCGGTGGTGCGACGAGCACCAGGCGCTGCTGATCTTCGACGAGGTGCAGGCGGGCTTTGGGCGGTGCGGCAAGGCGTTCGGGTTCATGCACTTCGGCGTGGTTCCCGACTTGGCCGCGTGCGGCAAAGGCATCTCCGGCGGCATGCCGCTTTCGGCGGTGGTGGGCAAGCCGGAACTGATGGACCAGTACGGCCCGGGGGAGATGACCTCGACGCACTCGGCCAATCCCGTATGCTCCGCCGCCGCCCTGGCGAACCTGGAGGTGATCGAGTCCGAGGGCCTGATCGACCGGGCGGGGAGGCTCGGGGAGGTCCTGCTGGACGGCGCGCAACTGATCAAGGACGCCGGCGGCGGGAAGATCCAGCACATCGCCTCCGCCGGGATGGTGGCGGCGCTTCAGTTCACCGCGGCCGGGACGACCGAGCCCAACCCCGACGCCGCCTGGCAGTTCACCTGGGAGGCGGTCAAGCGGGGCATCATGCTCTTCGCCCCGGTCGGGGTCGGAGGCTGTGCGGTCAAGCTCAACCCGCCGCTGACGATCGAGGAAGACGCCCTGCGCGAGGGCCTGGGCGTTCTGCAGGAAGTGGCCGCCGACCTGGCGTAAGCGCCTCAACCCGTTATGGGAGTATCCCTGAAAGCCCACGGAAGGCCTTCCGTGGGCTCTGCTGATGCCCACCTCAGGTCCACGCCACGCGACCTTGGCGGGGACGGGCCCCTACAATAATCATGGACGCGGGGCGCACCGGGTTGAGGCGTATGTTCTGCCCGGGCGGGGACTGAGATGGCCCGTGAAGAGACAGAGACGATCGACTCGCTGATCTGCGAGGCCGCCAGGCTGCGGAAACGCGTCGCGGACCTGGAACGGATCGAGGCGGAGCAGTCGCACTTGACGGCTGTGCTGGAGACCACCTGCGACCTCGTCGCCACCGCCGACCCCGACGGGCGGGTCACTTACGTGAACCGTGCCGGCAGGAGGTTGTTGGGATGGGAGGACGACGAGCCGCTGGAGGGCAAGACCGTCTGCTCCTCGCATCCGCCGCCTTCGTGGGAACTCGTCCGCGACGTGGCGTTGCCCTGCGCCGCCCGGAACGGGGTGTGGGTCGGGGAAACGGCTCTGCTGGGCGGGGACGGCCGGGAAATCCCGGTCTCGCAAGTCATTACGGCGCACAAGTCTCCCGACGGGCAGGTGGAGTACTATTCGACGATCATGCGGGACATTTCCTGCCGCAAGGAGGCGGAGCGGGCGCTTCGTGAGAGCGAGGAACGGTACCGCAGTCTGGTCGAGACGATGAGCGAGGGGTTGGGGGTAGCGGACGCCGACTACGTGTTCACGTATGTGAACCAGCGATTTGCGGACATCCTCGGGCGCACGAGGGAGGAGGTGGTTGGGCATCACATCCTGGAATTCGTCGCCGAGGAAGACCGGCAGAAGATGCGGGAGCAGATCGCCCGCCGCAAGGGGGGCCGGGCGGGGCAGTACGAGCTGACGTGGCTGACCAAGGACGGCCGGCGGAGGACGACGCTGATCTCGCCGCGCGGGATCGTCGACGCGATGGGGCATTTCGTGGGGAGTTTCGGCGTGCTGACGGACATCACCGAACGGAAGCGTAACGAACAGCGACAGCGCGAGTTGGAGGCGAGGGTCCTGCACGCCCAGAAACTGGAAAGCCTGGGGATGCTCGCCGGGGGGATCGCCCACGACTTCAACAACCTGCTGATGGGCATCCTGGGCAACGCGGACCTGGCGCGGTGGGAGCTGCCGGCCGACTCGCCTGCCAGGGGCTACCTGGACGGCATCCGCAAGGCGTCCGACCGTGCGGCCGAACTGTGCCGACAGATGCTGGCCTACTCGGGCAAGGGAAGGTTCGTGGTCGAGCCGACCGACCTGGGCCGGCTGGTGACGGACATGGGTCAGATTCTGCAAAGCTCGGTGTCCAAAAAGGCTATGCTGCGATATGACGTCGCCGAGCAGGTGCCCGCGGTTCGCGCCGATCCGTCCCAGATCCGGCAGGTGGTGATGAACCTGGTGATCAACGCCTCCGAGGCCCTGGCTGGCGGCGAGGGCGACATCACCGTCTCCGTCAGGTCCATGCACTGCGACCGCCGCTACCTCGAAAGTACATATATGAAGGCCGACATGCCCGCCGGCACGTACGTGGCCATGGAGGTGACCGACACGGGCTGCGGCATGGACCAGCAGACCCTCTCCAGGCTGTTCGAGCCGTTCTTCACCACCAAGTTCGCCGGCCGGGGGCTGGGACTGGCGGTCGTGCTGGGGATTGTCCGGGGCCACTGCGGTGCCATCGACGTGCAGAGCCGGCCCGGGCAGGGCACGACGTTTCGCGTGCTGTTTCCGGCCGTGGCAACGCCCGCGGCCCGGGAGACGGCGCCGGAGGCGCAGGTGCAGCGGCTCGGAACCGGCACGATCCTCCTGGCCGACGACGAGGAGGCCGTCCGAACCGTGGCGGCACGGATGCTCGAGAGATCCGGATACGAGGTTGTTTCCGCCGGCGACGGCGCGGAGGCGGTCGAAGTCTTCCGTGCCAACGCCGACCGGATCGCCTGCGTCATCCTCGACCTGACCATGCCCCGCATGGACGGCGCCGAGGCGGCCGAGAACATCCGCCGGATCAAGCCCGACGTGCCCGTGGTCATCTCCAGCGGATACAACGAGGACGAGATCAGCCGCCGATTCGCCAACGACCCGCCGACGGGGTTCATCCAGAAGCCCTACGAGCTGAACACCCTCGCGGCCAAGATGGCCCAGATCATCGGGGGCTGACCCCCGCCGACTACCGCCAGCCGTCCGCGGCCTCCGGGTTACACCACAGGCGCCCCGGCAGGCGGGTCTCCTCGCGGTAGAAGTCCTCGTAGCGGATCCACTCCGTATAGGCGCCCATGCAGCTGACGACGGCGCCATCCTTGTGGCGTTTGGTGATGTCCTCCGACGGCGTGCTGCTGCCGTCATTCCAGGATCCCGTGCCCACCTCCCAGAAGATGATGGCATCGGCCCGGAAGTCGGTGAACTGGAACGCCGGCAGGCGGGCGCCGTAGCCGGTCACCGCGCCGTTCATCATGTAGCTGGTGATGGCGTGCGTCTTGCCTTCATAGGGCGGCTTGTCGGCGGGGCAGCGATACGTATCGTGCGACCCGACGAACGGCCAGAGCGAGCCGGCCTCCAGGTCCTGCAGGGCGGTCATGTTCGGGTACTGGTACAGCCACCCCGGCCCGCGCCACGTCCCGCGGTTGTCCTCCTGGGACAGCCAGTTCGAGAACGGCAGGCGCTGGTCCCAGTCGGACGTGTACAAGTGCGTAGCAGTCGTCAGGACGTGATGGTTGTTCTGGCACATCACCTGATAGGCGTATAGTCGGGCCCGCCCCAAGGAGGGCATGAGGATCGTGACCAGCAGTGCGATGATGCCGATCACGACCAGCAGCTCGACCAGCGTGAACGCGGACCTGCCGCCCCGCGGCCGCGCCGGTGCGGCCGGCGAACTCCGCGCATGCACAAACGCACTGCTTGCTTTCATTGCCATCGTTCGCCTCGGCGCCGCATGAGATGGAACGGGGACTCGGATGTGTCACCGCACAGACCCTACCGTTTTCCCCCGCCTGGTCAACTGGATAACGTCGGCCGGGGCGGTATTCCCGAAGCCGGCGACAGGCCGGTGGCGATTGCCCTTGCCGGCGCGCCAGACCGTGGTACGATCACCCCGAGCGTGAAAGGCGCGGGCGATAAGGTCTTGCCGGGCTTCTCGGCCGGCAGCGAGGAACGGAGATAGGCTTCTACGACTTCCTGGACGACCTGGTCCGATTCAACGTACTGGAGCTGACGTGGCGCGGCGACCGGTGCGAGCACGTCCTGCACGAGACCACGCTGAGGCCGTACGGCTGGCGGCAGCTCCGCGACGCCTTCGCCGAGGCCGGCTTCCCCCCGCCGGCACTGTACGGCGGCCTGGATCGCCGCGAGTTCGACAGCGCCCGCTCCGACAGCCTGCTGCTGGTGGCGGAGCGCGGCGACTGAGGCCCCGGCGCGGGCCTACCTGCCCGCCGCGATGACGCGTTCGGCGTTCATCAGGACCAGCCGGCCGTCCTGGACCGTCGCCGAAACCCGCCCGTGGGTATCCCACGGGCCGACGCCCTTGCTGGTGACGGTGTGGATCGGGCGGCAGGTCCGCCCGTCCAGGGCGATCAGCTCGAAGGTCTGGTTGTCCTGGACCCGCGCGACCACGCCGGCGGCCGGGCCGCCGAGAACCTCCGGCCACAGCGTCACCTGCGGGGTGGTCTGGTAGGTCTGGCGCGAGGCCCACCTGGCCAGTTCCTTGCCCGTGGCCGCCTCCAGCGCGTGGACGTTGAAGCTCCGCCCGGCCCCGGCGGTCAGGCCGTAGACCCGCCCCCCGGAGATCACGGCCGAGTACATGGGCGTTCCCCTGCCCGCGTCTTCCGGATCGTTCCGCCACAGACGTTTGCCCGTGGCGGCATCGAAGGCGATCATCGCCGGCGTCTGGTAGTCCTTCTTGAGCACCAACAGGACGCCGTCTCCGGCCGCCAGGCGCATCGGCGGTTCACGGGTCGGGTCGTTGCTGTCGATCAATCGCTTCCAGAGCACCCGCAGCCGTTCGGTGTCAATGGCGATGTAATACCAGCCGTCGGTGACGAACAGCTCTCCCGGGGCGCGGGCCACCGGCAGCTCCTCCGGGCCATCCTCGGCCAGCGGGTGCTCGACGGTTCGCGACAGCTCCGGCAGGTCAAGCCGCCCGAGCATCCGGCCCGTGCCGAGCCGGCGGACCGTCACGTTGGACGGCAGGCGGCGAAGCGAGACCAGCCTCTCGCCCTCGGCGTACGGGGGCGCGTACGGCTCGCCCGTTTCCGCCGCCGACCAGACCACCTCGCCGGTCGGATTGCCGGTGGGCATGTACAAGGCGATCGTGTGGTTGGGGCCGGACAGGATCAGCACGTTCCCCACCGCCGTGGCGCAGGCGATCTCGAACGTCAGCGGCGCCTCATATCGCCAGCGGAGCGACCCGTCGTCCAGGGAAAACGCCAGCACGTCGTAGAAACCGTGCACGATCACCAGCGACCCGCAGACGAACGCCTCGGCGAAGCCCGGCTCCTGGCCGGAGCCCTTCAGGCGGACGTCCCGCGTGACCCACCGCTTCGCGCCGGTCCGCAGGTCCACGCACGCCAGCTCGAACTTGTTGTCGAGGCGTTTCCTGGCCCGGCCGCCGACGAACAGCAGCTCCGGGCGGACCGTCCGGTCGCCGCGGCGGGCCAGGACCATCCTCAGGCCGCCCTCGGGGTCCTCGAAATCCACCGCGCGATCGGTCATCGTCCCGGCCAGGGGCGGCGGCGGCCTCGGCCCGGCGGCGAAGAGCGTCTGTCGGCGGAGGTCCTCCGGCACGGCCGCGGCGGACAGGTCGGCGATCTCGCCGAGGCGCCACAGGGCGGCACGGCAGGCGGAGGGGTCGGCAATCCGC
>DASRZG010000589.1:0-3852 GCA_035686585.1 Phycisphaerae bacterium | reverse complement strand
GGGTGGGCGTGCAGGCCGAGATGATGGTCGAGGCCCTGGCGGCGGAGGGGATCGAGGGGTTCATCCTGGGCGAGACGGACGAGGGGATTCCCGTCGCCGTCGGCGCGCGGGATGAGGCCGCGGCCCGGGAGGTGCTCCAGGTCAGGCCGCCCGACCTGCCCGGGGCTGAGGCCGCCCCAACGGCCGACGCCTTCGCCGCCCGTGCCTACAGGTGGAGCCTTCGCTGGTGGTGGTTCCCGCCGGCGCCTACCCTGACGCTGATCCATCTCGCCCACGCCATCCAGGCCGAGCGGGTGCGCCCGCCCGTCGATCCGAAGCGGTTCCGGCGAAGGGTGTGGTTCGCGTTCCTGGTGGGCGTGGTCCTGCCGGTCGGCGGGATGGCGGTGCTGGCGGCGCTGGCGCTGGAGCGTTTCCTGTGACCGGCCCGCGCCCGAGGTGGTGCGGCGGGATCGGGACGGTATAATCCGGGTGAGAAGAACAAGACAACGACGCCGAACGGCAAGCCGGACGGCTTGCGGGCGACGGGTGCGTTGTGGTGGGTTTGCGTTTGGGTCTGGAGGGGTTTGGAAACGGAAAGAGGTGGATGATGGAGTATCGCCAACTGGGCGGGAGTGACCTGAAGGTGTCGGCGGTGACCATGGGCACGTGGGCCATCGGCGGGTGGATGTGGGGCGGCACGGACGAGCGGGCGGCGGTGGCCGCGATCCAGCAGGCCGTCGACGTCGGCATGACCAGCATCGACACCGCCCCGATGTACGGCTTCGGGCTGGCGGAGGAGATCGTCGGCAAGGCCATCGCCGGGCGGCGCGACCAGGTGCAGGTGCTCACCAAGTACGGCATGCGGTGGGACCTCCAGGAGGGGCAGTTCTGGTTCAAGACCACCACCTTCGAGGGCAAGCAGGTCCCCGTCCACCGCTGCGCCAAGGCCCACAGCGTCATCGAGGAGTGCGAACGCAGCCTGAAGCGCCTGGGCGTGGACGTGATCGACCTGTTCCAGTGCCACTGGCGCGACAACACCACCGAGGTCGAAGAGACCATGGAGGCGGTCGCCAAGCTGCTCAAGCAGGGCAAGATCAAGGCGGCCGGCGTCAGCAACTTCACCGTCGAGGAGATCGACGCGGCGCGGAAGGTGGTGCCCCTGGCGTCCAACCAGCCCCCCTACAGCATGGTCAAGCGCGACACCGAGGCCGAGCTGGTCCCCTACTGCATCGCCAACAACGTCGGACTGGTCGTCTACAGCCCGATGCAACTGGGCCTGCTCAGCGGCAAGCTGACAATGGACCGCGAGTTCACCGGCGACGACCAGCGGCGGAACTCGCCTTACTTCCGGCCGGACAACCGCCGGAAGGTCATCGACTTCCTCGAGGCCATCCGCCCCATCGCCGACGAGCACAATGCCACGGTCGCTCAACTGGTGATCAACTGGACGATCCACCGCCCCGGCATCACCGCCGCCCTCGTCGGCGCCCGAAACCCCAAGCAGGCGGCAGAGAACGCCAAGGCGGCCGACTTCACCCTCACCGACCAGGAAACCGCCCGGATCAACGAGCTTCTGGACAAACTGGACCTGACCCTGAAGTAGAGACGCGAAGAAGAGGAAGAAGAAACAGATGGCCGCAGAGGCGCAGAGGACACAGAGGACGCTCGACATGGGTGCCATGGTTACGCGCTGTTTGCGTAACCATGCCTGAAGGTCACGCCCATGTGAGGGTCTGAGCATGGTTACCCGCAAACAGCGCGTGTAACCATGGCACCCCTTTCTGTGGTCTTCTCTGCGATCTCTGCGTCTCTGCGGCCCATTGCTGCTTTATCGCGAAAGGACATGGCATGAAGCCGGCGAAGCTGGTGATCAGTATGGCGATGGCCATCCTGTGTGCGGCCTTGGCGGTTTCCCAGGAGCGGCCCGAGCCTCACAGCAAGGCCCCCGCCACCGTCGCGACTACGGGGAACGCTTCCGTCTTCTCCGGACAGGGCAAGGTGGACGTGCAGGGCGAGGCCGTCACGGTCGCCGGCCCTGGCGGGACGGAGAACCTCAACCCGCTGGGCGGCGCCTGGACCATGGAGGAGGTCGGCGACCTCGACGGGCTGGCCAAGTACCTCCAGTTCAACCGTAACAAGCCCGGCTTCAAGCTGATCCTCGTGCGGGCGGCCAAGGGGGCCCAGGCGCCGGTGCTCGTCCGGGTCCTCCAGGCGCTCGGGGACGAGAAGATCGAGTTCGCCCTCGACCCGGACGCCCCCGCCGACGCCAACGGGGTGTGGATCTGCCCCTACGGCATCTCCGACGGCAGGCCCACCGGCGGGGTGATCGCCGAGATGCGAAGCACCGTCGGCGCGGCCACGACGGCCTCGGCGCCGGCCCCGCGCCCGGAGGCGCCGAAGGTGGAGTTCCTCGGCAGCGAGGGCGCCGCCGACCACGTCGTCTACGTCGTGGACCGCAGCGGGTCGATGAGGCAGAAGATCGACGAGCTGAAGGCCGAGATGTTCAAGTCCATCAACGGCCTCTCGCCCGCGCAGGCGTTTCACGTGATCTTCTTCGCCTCCGGCACGCCCCGCGAGAACCCCCCGCGCCGCCTCGTCTACGCCACCGACGCCAACAAGGCCAGCGCCTCCGCCTATCTCCGCGGCATCGAGGCCCGCGGGAACACCGACCCCCTGCCGCCCATCCAGCGGGCCTTCGAGGTCCTCGACACCGCCCCCGACGGCAAGCCCGCCAAGCTGATCTACCTGCTCACCGACGCCGCCTTTCCGATCGACAAGAACCCGATCCCCCTGATCCGCCGGCTCAACCCCGACGGGAAGGTGACCATCAACACCATCCTCTACGCCCCCGTCGAGGAGGGAAAGGCGAGCTTGATCCTCAAGAAGATCGCCGCCGAAAACAAAGGCACCTACCGATACGTCAGGACGCGGTAGGGAACCGGGAACCAGGAACCAGGAGCCGGGAACGGCGAATACCGAATAGCGAATATTGAATATCGAATTGCCAAGTGGGCGCCCTCAAGGGAAGCGCGCCGGCCCCGGACGGTGCCCAAGGGCGTTGCCTGTCCAGGAATGAACATCCCGAAGGGAGGCTGTACATGAAGCCCAGGCTCCTGGCCGCCCTGGCGGCCGTCAGTGTCCTGGGGTCGGCAGGCTGTAACAGGTCCCCCTGCGCCGCCCCCGACCCGCCCCCCGCCGTCCGGGTCTGCGCCAACAGCGACGGCACCTACGTCATCAATGGCCTCCGGGCCGATACGGCGGAGGACGTTGGTTCGACCTTCGCCGCCGCGGTTGCCGCGACGCGCCCCACCGGCACCTCCCAGCCGACGGAGAGGATCGTCGACGTACGGTTCGAGGACCCCGACACGGCCCTGTACAGCCGACTTGCCCCGATCCTGTTGGCCGGGTTCGGCCTGGACTACTGCCGCTTCCGCATCGACGGAACACCGCTGACGATGCCCACGCTGGCAGAACTGAGAGAGGTTGAGCGTTTCGACCCGGAACCAACCCGCCTCGGGCCCGCGCCGCGGGTGGAGAGTCCTGCCGACCTGAAGAAGGTCAGAGAGTATTTCGACAAGGCCCCGGCCACGGATCGGCCGAGATTCGTCGTCCTCGATCCGGGTCCCCGCACGCCGTTGAAGCTGTACCTTCAAACGTTCGACGCCTGCCGCCAATCCGGGGCAGTCCTTGCCGTGGGGATCATCAGACCGGCTGTTGGCGCCGGCGTGGCCATCCTGGCCCGGCCGGAGGACCGGATTGGCGGTGGCGGCGGCGGCGAAGCCACCGACTTCGCCCGGATGACCGCCGACCCGTCCAAGTCCAAAGTGAGGTTGTTTGGAGTTGACGCCCACGCCGCCAACGTCGTTTACGTGC
>DASRZG010000588.1:0-4713 GCA_035686585.1 Phycisphaerae bacterium | reverse complement strand
CGAAGTCCGCCTACCTGATCCGTACGCTGGAGATCCCCCACGTCGGCCTGGCCGAGACCGAGCGCATCCTGAGGCTGGAGATTGAAAGCGCCCTTCCGCCGGAGTTCGGTGAACCGGAGGTCTCTTACGTGGAGCTGGTCGGCGACGGGTCGGCCAAGCCGGGGCATCGTCGCTACGACGTATATGTCACCCGCCGAGGGGAGCTGGAGAGCGGGCTGGCCGAGCTGGAACGCATGGGGGTCCGCCCGGCGCTGGTGCTGCCGACAGCGGCGATCTGGCGGCAGGTGCTGGCGTCGGCGCCGGAGATGGACTACCTGGTCGCGATTGACGGGTCGGGCGACGGCGAGGTAGCCGGCCTTAACACCGACGAGACGATATTGCTGCGAACCCTCCCTCGCTCCGCCGAGTCCCCGGCCGGGACCAAGCCCGCAGGGCCAGCCGCTGGCGACTCGGAGCGAATTGGGAGGCTGGTGCTGGAGTGCGTACGGTTCGGGCTGCGTTCCCCATCGCGCCGCCAGCAGAAGATGAGCATCGGCTGGATCGGCGCCGGGTGTCCGACGCACTGGACCAACGGGTTTGCGAGCTTCCAGGACCTGACCGACAGACTCCTCCGGCCCGCCGGGGGCGCGACGGCCGGTGGCGAAGCGGACCCGCTGCTGTCCCTGGCGGCGTACGTGCTGGGCGAATCAGGGACCCGATGGTGCCGATCGAAATCAGGGGTCCGTTGGCAGCAGACCGCCGACCTCCAGCCCCGCTGGAGGATCCGGCGCCGCCAGCTTCGCGGGCTGCACAAGGCGCTGGCCGTGGGCGCGGTGGGTCTGCTGCTGGGTGTCGTTTTGGCAGCAGTCGCGCTCCGCGTATCTGTCGCCCGCCACGAGCAGGTTGGCCGGGCACTCGACGCGGAGATGGCGACAATCCGCAGCCGGGGCGAGGCCATCGGCACCCGGATCCGCCAGTTGGACGCGGTCCGATCGGCCAAGGCGACCCACTACGACCTGCACGACGTGCTGACCGGCCTGTACGAGGCGACGCCGGAGGGGATTACCTACACCCAGCTCCGGCTGACCGAGACCGGCCAGGTCGAGTTGCGGGGGGAGGCGCCGTCCCTGGCGCTGCCGTTCCTGCTGCCGGAGAGGCTTGAGGCACAGTCGATGTTCGCCGACGTCATTTCCCGCGACGCTGGGCAGGTCCGCCGAGGTGCCGGAACCGTGGCGGAATTCCGCGTGGGTTGCCGGCTGGTGCGGAGAGCGGCTCCCAGTCGGCACGGTTCGCCATCGGGGGCTCCGTCCGCCGACACGACCACTAGCGCCGGGGGTACCGGGGAGGGCGCCCGATGAGAGCGATCCTGGGTGATTTCACTCCCCGTCAGCGGGCCCTGGCGGTGATTGCCACGGCGGTCGTGGGGTCCGTAGTGACGCTGCAATGCGTGGTGTTCCCCACGTACGACCGCTGGCAGGCGCTAAAGGCACGGGTGCGGGGGCAGCAGATGGAGTTTGCCCATCTCCGCCGCAACGTCACCATTGGCCCGAGCGTGGAGCAAGCGTGGCGGCAACTGGGCCCCCAGGTCCACCAGACCGCGACCGACGAGGTCACGTTCTCCCGCTTCCTCCAGGAGGTGGAGGCCGCCGCGCGCAGGCAGGTCTCCGCGGCGTCTTACGGCGGCGGGGCCTCTCCGGGGGTCACCATTGTCAACGCCAAACCCCAACCCGTGGAGGACGGAGGCACCCAGCGGATCTATCGCCTGCGGCTGACCGTTGCCGGCAAGCTAATGGAGATCGTCCGGTTCGTCTCGGAGCTGGTGGAGGGCGAATCCATCGTGGGAATCGAGGCGTTCGACCTGCGCGGCGTCCAGGGCGCGTCGGTGGTGGAATGCGGCCTCTCGGTCCGCATGGTCCGGCTGATTGATCTGGAGCGTCGGAAAGCACCTTCGGCGATCACCGAGTCGGCGGCCGTGTCCGCACTTCGGCCCGGGGGCGAGGAGGCCTACCCATGACCGGCCAGTCCACGATGGAGAGCGCTTTGCGGCTAGCAGGAAGGTTCCGAATGGTCGGACTGCTGGCGACGATGACTGGTGCGCTGCTGGTGGTCTGGTCGGTCGCGAGTCCACTGGGCCTCCAGGACGCCGACAACCAGGCCGACCGGGCCGGACGTTTCCCCGGCGTGTCCTTTCCCCAACGGGACATCCAGCTGTTGCTGGGAAAAATGGCGGGCAACCCCCTCATCCGTCCCGGTCAGGCCTTGCCGGCGGTGAAAGATTCCGGCTTGGCCCAGGCGCTGCTGAAGAGGCTGACGTTCCACGGGACCGTCACCATGGGCGGAGAGGAGGTAGCGTACGTCGTCGTCGAGGGCGAACCAAGCGCCCGACAGGTGCGCTCGGGGGACCGGCTGTTGGACTTCCTTGTCGAGGACATCCGTTCCGGGCAGATGACCTTGTCCCTGGAAGGGGTCCGTGCCGTGGTGAGGCATTAATCCGTGACCAGTACACGTAAGGGGCCTATCTGATGAAGCGGGTGTGTCTGGGTGTCGTGCTGATCGGCGGGATGATGGGTGTGCCGCTGGGGTCGGCCTGTGGACAGGGAGCGGCCGATCCGTTCCGGAGGACCGCGCCGTCGCCAGCTGGGCTCGGCGGCGGGGTAATCTCCAGCGTGGAGTTCGTCAACACGCCGGTGACGACCCTGTTCAAGATGATCTCCGACCTGACCGGGTGGAGCATCGTGCTGAGCCCGGAAGTCTCCCGGGATCCGCCGAAGATCAACATCTGGGTGAAGAACCTGACCGCCGAACAGGTCCTCCAGCAGGTGGCCGTCCTTGGCGAGCTGATGGTGGAGCGGAAGGACCGCACAGTGACGGTCATGCGCTTCAGCGAGTACGCCCGCATCCATGGCGCCGAGATCCGGGTGGTGCCCCTCAAGCATGGCCTGGCCAGGGAGGTCGTCAAGGTGCTCGAGCCCATGGCCAGGAAGGATGATTCGAAGATACTCGCCGAGGAGCAGGGCAACAAGGTGGTCCTGCTGGCGCCGGCGCCCCTGCTGGAGGGACTGCTGAAGGTCGTCGCCGCCCTGGACGTGCCTCTGGAGCAGGACACGCTGCGGGTGGTTCGCCTCCGGCACGCGGAGGCGTCGGCAATCGGACCGGCGCTGGAGGCGTTTCTCTCGCAGGGCCGGTCGGGTCCTTCGGCCGCGGCGGCCAGGACGGCCCAGGCAACCGGGGCGGCGGGCCCCGCCGCCTCGGCCGGTCCGGCGGAGCCCTACGCCCTGCGATTCCTGATTGAGCCGAAGCTCAATGTGGTGGTCCTGCGAGGGCTGGCTCAGGACCTACAGGCTGCTGAGAAGCTCATCGGCCAATTGGACGTGCCTGTCGACACCGAGGTAGTGTCTTACCCGCTGCAGTACACCACGGCGGCGGAAGTATTCGCGACGCTGGAGGCGATCCTCCAGGACGGCCAGGTGCGTGCCGGTCGGGGCGCCGCGGAGGCAATCCGCCGCCGGCTCCGGGTCGCCCTCAGCGAGCAGAACAACCAGATCGTCGCGGAGGGCTCGCCGGCCGACCACCGGCATCTGAAGCAGCTGATCGAGGCGATCGACCGGCCGCTGCCCCCCGGCAGCGGGGGCATCCGCGTCTATCGTCTGGAGAATGCCTCGGCGGCGGAAGTCGCCAAGGTGCTTCAGGACATCCTGGAGCAGGAAGGCGCCCGCCGGGCCGTCGCCGCGAAGTCCCCGGCCTCCGAGCCTCAGGGGATCCGCCGGGTCGCGCCTTACCCGATCCCCTCCCCAGCTCCTGCGCCTGCTCCGGCTGCGGAACCCGCACCGGCCAGGTCCGCATCGCCCGTTGCCGAGGGCAAGCAGGCCCCGTCGGCCGGGGAGATCGAGCCTCCCCGGGTTACCGCAGCGCCGGAGATCAACGCGGTCATCGTCAAGGCCTCCGCCGCCCAGCAGGAAGAACTTGCCCAGTTGATCCGACAGCTCGACCTGCCGCGAGAGCAGGTCATGCTGGAGATGACGCTGGTGGAAGTCCAGAGCCGCCGCGGCTTCGAGCTGGGGCTGGAGCTGGGCGGCGCCCGGCTGGGCAGCTCCGGAGCCCAGACGATCGGCTTCACGCATTTCGGCATCGGCGCGGTGGATCCTTCCACCGGGACCATCCGCATCGCCAGCCTCGCCCCGACGGGACTCAGCTACGCCCTGTTCCATTCCGACGACTTCTCCTTGGTGCTCAACGCCCTCAAGACCGTCGGGAGGACTCGCATCACCTCCTCGCCGAAGATCCTTGTGGAGGACAACGCCGAGGCCCGCATCAGCAGGGTTGCCCAAGAGCCCTACGAGATCGTCAGCCACCAAGGCGAAACGACCACGGTGACCAGCTTCGGAGGGTTCGTCGACGCTGGCACGGTGGTCGCCGTCACGGCACACCTGTCCCGGCAGGATTGGCTGCGGCTGGAGTACGTCATCAACCTCAGCAGCTTCTCCGAGCGGGTGAATCTCGCCCTACCGCCGCCGCGCCGGGAGAACCTGGTGAGCGGCGTGGTGAGGGTGCCCGCCGGGTACACCGTCGTACTCGGCGGGGTGGTCTCCACCCGCGACGACGAGTCGACCTCGTCGGTGCCCCTGCTGGGAGATATCCCCCTGCTCGGCGAGCTGTTCAAAGACCGTTTGCGAAGCTCCAGCAACGACACGCTGTTCGTGTTCATCCGCCCGGTCATCCTGCGCGACCCGGCCT
>DASRZG010000587.1:0-2229 GCA_035686585.1 Phycisphaerae bacterium | reverse complement strand
CTTTGGGCGCTGCGGGCGGGCGAGACCGACGGACCCGTCCGCAGCGCGCTCGGCCGCCAACCCATCCGCAGGGACGTGTACGAGAAGTATCGCGGCCGGATGCTTGCGTCGATCGTGGACCCCTACGAGGCGGGCCAGGCCATGGCCCTCGAGGGGTTCCGAAAGCGGATCGACTACGCGGTGCTGCGCGCGCTGATCCGCGCGGCGGCGGTCGACAACATCCGCGGGCTCCGCGCCGCCCGCGCCAAGCTCATCGAGACGAACTTCGATCCGGTGCTGGTCGCGGAGCTGAACCGCCTGCCCGACAACGTCGCCACGCTCGAACGCATGGCCGCAACCAAGAGGGCCCTCAAGGACGAAACGCAGAGGGAGGTCCTCCTGACCGACTGGCAGCGGTTCTTCCGCCGGAAATACGAGCGGATCGCGGGGGCGTCCGATGGCTGAGAGCCGGAAGGGCATCGCGGGGCGGCGGCTTGCCGGCGGGGCCGGGCCGATCCCGACCGGTACGGCCCTGCTGCTCGGCGGGCTGCTGGTGGCATTCCTGATCGTCCCGGTCCTGCTGGCGGTCGGGTCCGGGTTCGTGCACGAGGGGCGCTTCAGCGGGTACTGGTTCCGGCGCGTGGCCGGCAACGAGGTGCTCATCCGCCAGTTGGTCAACTCGCTGATCCTGGGCTGCGCGACGACGCTGGTCTGCCTGGCGATCGCGGTCCCGCTGGCGGTGCTGCGGGCGCGGTGCCGGTTCCTCGGGCAGGGCCTCCTGGGCGTGGCGGTCCTGGGACCGATGATCCTGCCCCCCTTCGTCGGGGCCCTGTCCATGAAGCGCCTGTTCAGCCAGTTCGGGGTCCTGAACCTGCTGCTGGAGCGGATCGGGCTGCTGGACTTCTCCCGGGCCCTGCCGCCCGACTGGCTGGGGACCGGGTTTGCCGGCGTGGTGCTGCTGCAATCGCTGCACCTGTTTCCGATCCTGTATCTGAACGCCACGGCCGCCCTGGCCAACGTGGACCCGACCTACGCGCAGGCGGCCCGGAACCTGGGCGCCGGGCCGCTGCGAACCTTCTTCCGCATCACGCTGCCGCTGATGCGCCCGGGTCTGTTCGCCGGGGGGACCATCGTGTTCATCTGGTCGTTCACCGACGTCGGGACGCCGCTGATGCTCGGCTACCGCGACCTCGCCCCGGTCGCGATCTTCAAGGAGCTCGCCCAGGCGGGCACCAGCGGACGGACGTACAGCCTGGTGTTCATCCTGCTATCCAGCTCGGTCACGCTGTACGTGCTGGGCAAGTTCATCTTCGGCCGCTCGGTGGCGGCGGAATCGGCCAAGGCGTCGCTGGCCGCCGAGACCCGCCGGCTGGGGATCCTCGGGACGCTGGGCGCGTGGGCGCTGTTCGGCGGCGTGCTGGTGTTGGCGCTGGCCCCGCACGCGGGGGTGGTCGTGACGGCGATCTCCGGGCGGTGGATCAACACCGTCCTCCCGTCGGACTACACGCTGCGGCACCTGGCGTTCGTCGTCACCCACCCGGCGACGTACACCTGCATCCTCAACAGCCTGAAGTACGCCGGCGTCGCCACCGTCCTGGATATCGTGATGGGATTCCTGATCGCCTGGCTGGTCGTCCGCTCGAAGGTCCGCGGTCGGACGGCCCTCGACGGCCTGGCGATGCTGCCGTTGGCGGTCCCGGGGCTCATCCTGGCGGCCGGGTACGTCGCCCTGACGGCGGCCGGACCGCTGGAGGCGATCGGCCCGGCCAAGAACCCGTTCATCATCCTGGTCATTGCCTACGCCGTCCGCCGCCTCCCGTTCATGGTCCGCGGGGTCTCGGCGGGCCTCCAGCAGATCCCCGAATCGCTGGAGGAGGCGGCCCGCAACCTCGGGTCCACGCGCACCGGGGCGGCGATGCGGATCACGCTGCCGCTGATCGCCGCGAACATTATCGCCGCATCCGTCCTGACGTTCGCGTTCGCCATGCTCGAGGTCAGCGACTCACTCATCCTGGCGCAGAAGCAGGAGTTCTACCCGATCACCAAGCAGATCTACGAGCTGGCCGTCAGCGCCGGGGCCCCCGAGACGCCCAAGCAGGCGGCCGCCCTGGGCGTCTACGGCATGGTCCTGCTGGGCGGAACGATGGCGCTGGCGGCCGGACTGCTCGGAAAGCGACTCGGCGCGATCTTCCGGGCGTAAGACCAAGGATCGGACCGCAGAGGACGCAGAGATGATCGAGATTCGACTGG
>DASRZG010000586.1:0-3176 GCA_035686585.1 Phycisphaerae bacterium | reverse complement strand
GCAAGCCCCCGGAACAGGGCTCCCATAGGAATCAGAGCCCCGAAGGGGCGAAAGAGAGGCATGTGGCGGAATCTCTTTCGCCCCTTCGGGGCTTGACCGAATCCGGGCGGGTGGCCGGGGGCTTACGCCCCCGGCCCAATGCCGGCGCCCCTTCGAGGCTGACCGGTTCGAGTTTGCCGCTCGTCGCGGACCTGGCCGAACTGCATGCCGGGCTGCACCTGCTCGTCGAGGACGATTCCCTCCTCGGCGAGCTGCTGAGGGCGGGGATCGAGCGCGACCGGCTCTGGTTGGGGATCGACCCGGCCACGCAGCCGCAGTCGCTGCTGCGCCGGCTGGCGGGTGCGGGCGGACGGTGCGGGGTGCGTCTGGCCGCCACGGGCAAGGCGCTGATCACGGCCCCCGACGACACGGACATCGCCCGCCTGCTGGCTGCCATCCGGCTTCACACTACCTTCGAGGCCGTCGGCGACGCCCAGATCCCGCACCCGCAGGCATATCTCCGCGACCCCGAGCAGCTCCGGCGGCAACTGGTGGCCTTTCCCGACGCCATCCGCAACAACCGCCTCCTGGCCGATCGCTGCGGGGCGTGGCGCTTCCTGCCGCGCCGGCACGTCTTCCCCGCCTTCGACTGCCCCCAAGACCTCTCCGCCGGCAACTACCTCCGCCAACTCTGCCGCGAGGGCATCGCCCGGCGCTACGGTTCCGCCCCCCCGGCCGGTCTGGACTCCCGGCTCGCCCGGGAGTTGGGGCTGATCGAGCGGATGGGCTTCGTCGAGTACTTCCTGGTGGTCTGGGACATCGTCTCCTACGCCCGCCGGCGGGGCGTGCCGGTGGCGGGGCGGGGCAGCGGGGCGTCCAGCCTGGTCGCCTACCTGCTGGGCATCACCAACGTCTGCCCGCTGGCCTTCCGCATCCCCTTCGAGCGTTTCCTCCACGAAGGCAGGGAGGACTTCCCCGACCTGGACGTGGACTTCTGCTGGCGGATCCGCGACGACGTGATCGACTACGCCATCGGTCGGTGGGGCGAGGACCACGTCGCGATGGTCTCCATGCACACCACCTTCCAACCCGCCTCCGCCGTCCGCGAGACCGCCAAGGTTTTTGGCATGTCGGAGGAGCAGGTCACGCGCTGGGTCGAGCGCGGCGCGGATGACGAAGAGTTGGAGGAGGGGACTTCAGACGGCGCCAAGAGCCCACGGACCCCGACGGGGCGAGTTGCGATCCGTGGGCTTTCGAAGAGGATTCTGGGTCTTCCGCACAATCTGTCGGTCCATCCGGGCGGGATTGTGATCGGGCGCAAGCCCATCGACCATTACGCGCCCATCCAGCGGTCGGCCAAGGGTGTGATGATCACCCAGTACGACAAGGACGGCGTCGAGGACGTCGGCCTGGTCAAGCTCGACCTGCTGGGCAACCGCAACCTCTCGACCGTCCGCTATGCCTGCGACCTGCTCGCCCGCCGCGGCGTGCACGTGGACATCGAGTCGCTCTCGCCGGACGACCCCGCCACGCTCGCCACGCTCCGATCCGCCGACACCGTCGGCTGCAACCAGCTCGAATCGCCCGCCATGCGCAACCTGCTCCGGATGCTGCGCCCGTCCGGCACGCGCGACGTAATGAAGGCCCTGGCACTGATCCGCCCGGGCGCCGCCAGCATCGGGATGAAGGAGGTCTTCGTCCGCCGCCACCGCGGCCTGGAGTCGCCGCCGCCGGCGCCGGCCGCTGTCGAGCGCATCCTCGGCGAGACCTACGGCGTGATGCTGTACGAGGACGACGTCATGCTGGTCGCCACGGCCATGCTGGGCGGCAACCTTTCCGACGGCGACCGCTTCCGCCGGGCGGTGCAGAAATGCCCGGACGACGCCGCCCGGCTGGCCCTGTCGCGCGACTTCCTCGCACGCTGCCGGGCCAACGGCATCGGCGAGGAGTTCGCCAAGGCCATGTGGGTGCAGATGGCCAAGTTCAACGCCTACTCCTTCTGCCGCGCCCACGCCGCCAGCTACGCCGTGCTGGCCTACGCCGGGGCCTACCTGAAGACCCATTACCCGCGGGAGTTCTGGGTGGCGGCGCTGAACAACAACCAGTCCATGTACCACCCGCGCGTCTACGTCGAGCAGGCCAAGCGGGCAGCCGTCCGCTTCGCCGGGCCCGACGTGAACCGCTCGGGAGAGGAGTTCACCCTCGACGAGTCCCTTGACCGCGACGGAACGCGGGGTGCCACGGGCTGCTCGCAGCCCGTGCTCGGTTCGGACCGTGAGCAGACACGGACTGGCAAGCAGTCCGTGGCACCCGACAACGTGTCTGGGACAAACGCCGGCGTCATCCGTGTGGGATTGAATTTCGTCTCAGGTCTCGGGCCCGTGTCGGTGGCGACCATCCTCGACCGCCGGCAGCGGCGCCCCTATGCCGGCCTGACCGACTTCCTCCGCCGCACCGGCCTGGGGCGCGAGGAGGGCAGGGCATTGGTCCTGGCCGGGGCGTTCGACTTCACCGGGCGCCGCAGGCCCACCCTGATGGCGGAGCTGGACCTGTTCTTCGGCGTCGGCCCGCGCCTCCGGGGCCGGGACGAGCTGCTCCTGCCGGCCGAGCCCACCGTCCCCGACGTATCGGAGGATTATACCCCCGCCCGCAAGTACGCCGACCAGCGCCGCATCCTCGGCATCAGCATCGGCGAGCACGTGATGGCCCTGTTCCGCCCGCGATTGGCCGGGCTGGTCGACGCCGACAGCAGGGACATCCCCGCCCGCGTCGGCAAGCGCATCCGCCTCGCCGGCCTGCTGGAGGCGGCGCGCACCACCTCCACCCGCACCGGCGGGACGGTGCAGTTCCTCACCATGGAAGACGAGTTCGGCCTGTTCGAAGTCACCCTCTTCCCCGACGCCAGTCCCCGAAACCTTCGCCGCTACGGCCCCTACATTGTGGAAGGGACCGTCGAAGACCAATACGATTCCCTGACCGTGTCCACAAACCGCGTCACCCTCCTCAGTCCACGGATTACACAAGAAGCAGAAGCAGAAGAAGAAACGGCAGGCCACGGATTACACGGATGACACGGATTCGAGAAGAAGCAGAAGAAGCAGAAGAAACAGCAAGAGTCCACGAATTACCCGAATTGCACGAAGTGAAGAAGCAGAAGCGGAAACGGCAGTCCACGGATTACACGGATGACACGGATT
>DASRZG010000585.1:0-2041 GCA_035686585.1 Phycisphaerae bacterium | reverse complement strand
TCGATGCCCCCCTTCACCCCGCCGCGCGAGGAGATCTCGTACGCCACGCCCGCGCAGTAGCGGAAGAACTCCTCCTCGTCGCGTGCGGCCGCCAGCAGCCCCGAAGCGCTCCCGCGTTCGGGGTCCCACCGGCAGCTCATCTTCCGCGTCCGCCCCGAGGGCCGCCCGCTCTTGTCGGGAAGCTGGGTCTCGACGGCGAACCGCTTGCCGGGCCGGGCGACGGCCGTCAGGCCCTGATCGGTCCCGATGACCAGGCAGTACCCGGGGTGCAGCCCGTACTCCGCCGCCCAGTCGCTGTGCTCGCCAAACAGGCACAACCGGCCGGGCACGAAAAGACGAAAGCCATCCGTGCTGTCCACCATCCGTCGAATCCTATGCCCCTACACTCTGGATTATCGGTCATTGGGTCGAAAAACTCCAGAGGCAGCGTTCGGGCAGATCGGGCGCGGCGGGGCTTCCGCCGACGGATGCAGGAAGCACCAGATGGTCCCAAGATTCCGGGATCGGGAGCCGATACAATGCTGTGTAGCCGCCGCTCGAAAGCACGTGGGGCTAACTGCCCGCAGGAGCGATCCATGCACACGCCGACGGAAACGTGGGACTACCTGATCGTCACCGCGTCGAACGACCTGCAGGCGGCGGCGTACGAGCAGCAGTTGCGCCTCCGCCGCGAGCTGGGCTTCCTGACGGGGATCCGCGAGGTCGTGGTGGTCCCCGACCCCGGGGGCCGACGGATCGGGAGCGGCGGAAGCACTATCGCCTGCCTGGTCGAGGTGCTCAACCGGGAACTGCCCCGCGCCGAACGTGCGGCCGCGCAGCGGTGGTCCGAGGCCCTGCGGCGGCTCCGCATCCTGATCGTTCACGCCGGGGGCGATTCCAAACGGCTGCCCGCCTACGGGCCGTGCGGGAAGATCTTCATCCCCGTTCCGGGGGCGGCCGACGGACCCATCGGCCCGACGCTCTTCGACCGCCAGATCGACACGTATCTCGCCCTGCCCAACACGCCCTCCGGCACGGGGCAGGTCGTGATCGTGTCGGGCGACGTGATGCTGCACTTCGATCCGTCGGAGGTCCGCTTCGCCGGCGAGGGGCTGACGGCGCTGGGGTGTTTCGGAGCCCCCGAGCAGGCCAGCAGGCACGGGGTCTTCCGCGCGGATGCTGCCGGGCAAGTGCGGAAGTACCTCCAGAAGCCCAGCCCCCCCGAGCAGGTGAAAGCGGGCGCGGTCGACCGCTACGGCCGCTCCGTGCTGGACATCGGGCTGATGAGCCTGGACGCGGCCGGGGCAGTTGCGCTTCTGGAGATGGCGGCCGCCAGACCCGACGCCGACGAAAAGCTCGCCTGGACCGGGCCGATGAAGCAGGTGATCGAGCGCAAGGGGCTGGACTGGTATCGGGAGATCTGCTGCGCCCTGGGCCGCGACGCGACCGTGCAGCATCACGCCGCCAACGCCGCGGCCAGCGGGTCCGGACTGACCGGCGAGGAACTGCGCCGCGTTTTCGAGGCCCTCCACCACATTCCCTTCTTCCTCCAGGTTCTGCCACGGTGTGAGTTCCTGCACTTCGGCACGACGCGGCAGATCATCTCCAGCGGCATCGACCTGCTGCGACAGGACCGCGGGATCTCGCAGTTGAACCCGTGCCTGGAGATCAACACGGAAGTGACCGATGCGGGGCGGATCGCCGGCGGCAGCGCGTGGATCGAGGGAACCCGGGTGCGGGCGGAACTGTCCCTCGGGGGCCGGAACGTGATCGTCGGGGTGGACGTGGACGAATCCCTGTCGCTGCCGCAGGGGGCGTGTCTGGACGTCGTGCCCGGCCGCTCCGGCGACGGCGGGCGCGTCTGGTTCGTCCGCTGCTACGGGGTAGACGACAATTTCAAGGATCCTGCGGGTGCAGGGACGCTGTGCGGGGTTCCGATCGAGAGCTGGCGAAAAGCGGTCGGGGCCGGCGCGGACGATGTCTGGGATACGGGAGTCGATCCGGACGAGCGAACGCTGTGGAACGCCCGCGTGTTTCCCGTGGTGGCCGGGCCCGGGGACTA
>DASRZG010000584.1:0-2026 GCA_035686585.1 Phycisphaerae bacterium | reverse complement strand
AAGGCAGCGGCCGGCCGCGAAGCAGGCTTCGTTCGTAGCCCCGGAGGGCCGGAGCGAATCGGCGGGGCCCGAGGGGGTGGGGCTTTCCTGGCCTTGGCGCTGCGGTTAGAATGGACGGCATGGAACGGGGCAGAGCGTGGGCCATCCGGGCGGCCGTTGTGGGCATGTTGGTGTTGCGGATAACGCCGGCGGCGGTGTCGGCGGGGCCAGGGCCGGCCGACGGCGAGGCGAGCAAGGCGCCGGCCGCGCTGGCGCGCGGGGTCAACCTCAGCATGTGGTTCGCCCAATTGCCGCCGTCGCGGGAGCGGTTCGCCAATCTCATCACCCGCGACGATGCCGTCCGCATCCGCAAGCTGGGACTCACCTTCGTCCGCGTCCCGGTGGACCCCGCGTCGCTGACCGACGAGCGAGACCGCGGCTCCCTCGACCCCGAGAACCTCAAGCTGTTCGAAAAGGCGCTGGACAGCTTCCAGGCGGAAGGCCTGGCGGTGATCGTCTGCCCCTACCTCAATGACGAGCCCAAGCGCCTCCTGCTGACGGATCCGCCATCGACCCGGGCGTTCCTGTCATTCTGGGCCGCCCTGGCCACGCGTCTGGCCGCCCGGCCGGCGGACAAGGTGTTCCTCCAGACGATGAACGAGCCGTCCACGGACGACCAGCGGGCGTGCGACCTGCTTCAGGAGCAGGTCGTCTCTGCCATCCGCCGCTGCGCCCCGCGGCACACGATCATCGCCGCCTCCAACCTCCGCGCCGGCGGGGGGTGGAACCCGGTGGCGGGCTTCGTGGCCGGGGCGCCCGTGCGGGATCGGAACGTCGTCTACGACTTCCATTTCTACGATCCCGTCCAGTTCACCCACCAGGGGGCCACGTGGATGACCTGGCAGGTGAAGTTCTATCGGGACCTGCCCTATCCTTCGAGCCCCGAGGCCGTTCGCCCCCATCTGGCGGGCATTGGCAACAGCGGCGCGCGGGCCTTCGCCGACCTCTACGGCCGGGAGCGGTGGAGCAGGGACCGGCTCCAGCAGCGGATCGGCTTGGCCGTTGCCTGGGGTCGCAAGCACAAGGTCCCGATCCTGTGCGGCGAGTTCGGGGTGTACCGCCCGAACGCCCCGGACGCGGACCGCCTGCGATACCTCCGCGACGTCCGGGAAGTGCTCGAGGGGCACGGCATCGGCTGGGCGATGTGGGAGTACTGCGGCGACTTCGGCCTGGTGACGATCAAGGACGGCCGGCGCGTGCTGGACCGACAGACCGCCCGGGCGCTGGGCCTGCGCGACCAGACAGACCGGACCGAGGACCAATCCGCGCGAAACCAGGAGCCTAGCGCTGGGGCAAACGAGGGTGGACCGGAGGGACGGAGCCCCAGCCGTGATGTCGGCAGGGACCGGACGGCGGAGGCCGGCGCGTGAGGATTCGGGGGACTCGGGGCAAGGGTGCGGGAACCTTCAAGGCCGGGAAAGATGCCAGGAACCGTCCGGAACGATTGCTCGCTCCACGACTGTGCCGCCGTACCCGGGGCTGCCGGGGAAGGCCGGCGGACCGGTTCCCCCCGCTCCCGCAGGGGCGCTGGAAACCTGGTTAGCGTCCCCAGGTTTACCCCCAGGTTTACCCCCAGGTTTACCCGGTCCCGGCCGTCCCCGCGGCCGCGTGCCATCGCTGCGTGTGCGTTACCGTCAGCCACCGCATGAACTCCGACAGGTCCCCGTCGGCCCGCGGCCAGAGCACCAGGTGCCAGTGGTTGGGCATGGGGCAGTACGCCACCGTCCGCATCGCCACCCGCTGGTGGGCCTGCTCCAGCACCCGCTCGAACAGCTCGTAGTCGGCCGGGGAATCGAAGATCTGCCTCCGTGCGTTCGACCGGTTCAGCACGTGATAGACCATCCCGCCGATCGCGACTCTCGGTGATCTCGGCATGAGGACCGCATGGTAACGCGCATCCGGCTCAGTCGTCAACAGAAAAGGTTCCTGACCCCTTTCCGTCCCATCACACCCATTGCCGACAATTGCCGCCAGTTCTCCGCTGCAT
>DASRZG010000583.1:0-2565 GCA_035686585.1 Phycisphaerae bacterium | reverse complement strand
AGGGTCGTCAGATCGTCCACCGCCTTCAGACCCTCCACCGGCATGTCGTACCGCGACCAGTCGCCCGCGTCAAAGCCCTTCATCGTGTCGCGCCAGGGCCGCAGCGCCGTCAGGATCGTCGCCAGAACGGCCGGGTCCACGGGGCCTTCCTTGCCCTGGCGGGCCCAGGTGGCCAGTTCCTCGAACTGCGACTTGACCTCGCCGGGAACGTGCAGGTCGGCGACGTGTTCGCCGATCCGGGCGAGGGCGTCCAGTACCTCCTTTGCCGGCTTGGCGGGCCCGGTGCGCCGGGCCCAGCCGTCCAGGACGGCAAAGTCGTCGCGTATCTCGGGGGGCAGGCCCTGGGTCCTCTCGCGGAACGCGTCGATGCCGGCCACGTGTTCGCTGAGGAAGGTCCAGGCCAGGTCGGCCTTGCCGTGGTAGTCGGCAATCCGCTTCATGGCGAAGATGAAGTCCTTGGGCTGGACGGTTCGGGTCCCCCACCGCTGGGGGTCGGCGGGGTCTTTACCGAAGCAGGGATTGCGGTGGTAGAGCACGCCCGGTCGCAGCTTGATCGTGTAGGTCAGCCGGTCGGCGGATATCTCCGGCATGGCCGCGGCCAGTTGCGGAACAACCTCCGGCGGGCGGATCAGGTAGTGGTAGGAGTAGAGCCCCTCGTAGATGTTTCCCTGGATGCCGGAGGAGGTCGTGTCCCCGCAGGTGGCCGGGTCGAGGGATTTGACGGCCGCGCCGTAGCTGTCGTAGTTGACCACGACAGGCCGGCCGAGCTGTTTCTCCATCTCCTGGTACGGATTCTCAGCCGGTTTCTGGATGAAAAGCATCGGCGACAGGGCCATCAAGGCCGCAATGGCCACCGCCGTGATGTAGAACCATTTCATGTCGGCTAGCGAGCAAGTCGGGCCGGGGCCGGGAATTCGGCGGGTCGGCCCGGAAGGGGCGTCTCAGCCGGCGGGGCGGGTCGTCGCCGGCGCGGTGGCCGGGGCCTTCACCTGGGAGGTGACGCCCTCGGCCTGGAACTTCGGGGTCCAGAACACGTTGACCTTCAGGCGGACCTGGACCCGCTGTACGGCCAACGGTTCCTTACCAGCCAGTACGCCCGAGACGGGCCTTTCGTTCACGCCAAACATGGCGGCGGCGGAGGTTTCGATGCCGATCAGGAGGCGCTGGAGCGCCTTGGTCTGGGCGATGTCCTCGCCCCCGGCGCCGCCCGCGAAGGCGCGGGAGGCGGCGTCCATCGCGTCGGCCAGCATCTGAAGGGCCGCCTTGCGGGCCTGGGGGGTCCGCGTCTGCGGGTCCATGTGCATCTGGGCGACGCGGGGAACGACGCGCAGCGACCGCCGAATCACGTCGGCCATGCCCTCCCTGCCCGCCAGCACCTCCTGGCAGCGGGCCAGCCACACCTTCGCCAGCGCCGCCGCCAACGCCTTGCCGCCGGGGCTCTCCTCCCCGGAGTACTCGCCCAAGGCGACGATCGCCTCGGTCACCACCGGCCCGGCCGGGTCGGTCAGGCCCAACTTCTCCAGCGTATCCGCCATCACGCGGGCGTAACGGCCTCCCTGGACCAGGAAACGCTTGCCGGTCTCGCGGAATCCCCTGGCGGCCCAGTACCGCACGCCTGGGTTCTCGTGGGCGGCCATGGCTTCCAGCATGGGCAGGATGGTGTACCGGTCGAACTCGGAGACCAGGATGGCGAGGTTGATCTCCTTGAGCCGGCGCAGCGGGTCGCCGTCGAGCTTCAGGCAGGCCGGCGCCGCGGCGGCGACCTTCTTGGCGTACTCGACCTGGTAGCCGGCGCCGCTGTTGGCGCGATACCCCACCCTTCCGTTTTCGATCGCCCTCTTGACCGTCTCGGGGGTCTTGGCGTCACGGAGTTCCTCGGTCCAGCTTGCGACGTACCGCTCCACGACGTTCTCCCCCGCCTGGCCCAGCAGGCCCGTCGTCGGCAGCTTGGCCAGGTCTTCGATCGTCGGCGGCGCCGCCGGGGATCGGCCGGAAACCCCCAGGAAAACCGCAACGGTCCCCAACAGCGCCCAGGTCGTCCGCTTGGTCATAACGGCGTGTCCTCTTCAAGCCTCACCACGGAAGCCGGCCCCGGGCCGAAGTCTTCCGAAAAGCGGTCATTACGGCACGGATGATGGTAGGAACGCCCGCGGGGCGTGTCAAGGCGATCTTGCCCCCTTCGCCGACCCCGGCGCCGCCACGCCATCGCCCCCTTGACCCCCCCGACGGCGCCCACCTACAATGCCGCCCGCTATGGGCACTTCCACCAATGGGACCCGCGAGCCCGGCGATCGCCAGGGGCGGATATCCAGGCCGACCGTACGGCGGCTGAGCCTGTATCTGCGTCACCTCGAAGATATCGCTCAGCAAGGCAGGACCACCACCTCCAGCCGCAAGCTCGCCGACGCCCTCGGCCTCACCGACGCGCAGGTCCGGAAGGACCTCGCCTCCTTCGGGCAGTTCGGCCAGCCGGGGGTGGGCTACCAGGTGGACCGGCTCATCGCCCGGCTCCGGGAGATCTTCGGCACCGAGCAGGTCTCCGACGTGGTCCTGGTGGGTGTCGGC
>DASRZG010000582.1:0-7244 GCA_035686585.1 Phycisphaerae bacterium | reverse complement strand
GACGTCCCTGCCGGAGGTGGCGACCTCGGTGGTGGCCAGCATCCGCGGTGAGAGGGACATCGCCGTCGGCAACGTCGTCGGCAGCAACATCTTCAACCTGCTGGCGGTGCTCGGCGGGGCGGCGCTGGTCACGAAGGGGGGAATCCACGTCGCCGACGCGGCCCTGCGGTTCGACATCCCCATCATGCTGGCCGTCGCCGTCGCCTGCCTGCCGATCTTCCTGACCGGCGGGCGGATCTGCCGCTGGGAGGGCGGGCTGTTCCTGGGCTACTACGTCGCCTATGTCGCGTTCCTGATCTTCTCCGCCATGCACCACCGGGCCCTGGCGCCCTACGGCATGGTGATGCTGTGGTTCGTCATCCCCCTGACCGTCCTGGGGGTGGCCGTGAGCCTGTTGTTCTGGCTGCGGCGACCTCGGGGAACGGGGGGATGAAGAACACCAGCGACGTCAAGAGCCTGGGTGCCACGGGTGCGTTGTCTGCACCCGTGCCATCGGACTTCCCGGGCGGAGACTCCTTCGGTCGACCGTCGCCCCAGGGAAGCGTGGCGGGTCGCGAGGAATCCCCTTCGCCCGGAACGTCTGGCGGCACGGCTGCGGACCACGCAGCCGTGGCACCCGGGTTCACCCGGGGCCTGTTTCTCAATCCGCAATTCGCAATCCGAAATCCGCAATCCCCTTCAATCCGCAATCCCCCCAGCGCCTTGACCTGACCGCCCCGCTGGTGTTCCCTATGCGGACTGGGTCCGAATCACCCACCCGGAAAGGAGCGCACCCGACCATGCTGTCCGACATCGCCGCCGTGACGGAGGCCGCCCGCAAGGCCGTCGCGTCCACCGCCATCACCGACGTCCATACGCACCTGTTCCCGCCGTCCCACGGCAAACTGCTGCTGTGGGGGGCCGACGAGGTGCTGACCTACCACTACCTGGTGGCCGAGCTGTTCACCGTGGCCCCGCGCGACCTGACGTACGAGAAGTTCTGGTCGCTGAGCAAGTCCGCCCAGGCCGACCTGGTCTGGGAGCACGTGTTCCTCCGGCACGGGGCCCTGTCGGAGGCCTGCCGCGGGGCCATCACCACGTTCAACCGGCTGGGCCTGGACGTGGCCGGGCGCGACCTGGCCGGCATCCGAAAGTGGTTCGCCGAACAGGACGTCAACGACTACCTGCAGAAGGTCTTCGAGTTGGCGGGGCTGGACTGGGCGGTGATGACCAACAACCCCTTCCTCCCGGAGGAGGCGGGCTTCCTGAACCAGGACCTGCCGTGCCCGGACGTGCTCAAGACGGCCCTGCGGATCGACCCGCTGCTGGTCAGTTGGCCGCAGGCGGTGAAGGTCATGGCCGAGCGGGGCTACGACGTCAAGGCCGATCCGGACGCCAAGACCTTCGACGAGGTGCGGCGGTTCCTGGTGGACTGGTCGAAGAAGATCGACCCGGCCTACTTCGCCGCCTCGCTGGGGCCGGACTTCGCCTACCCGGACAAGAGCCTCCGCACGCGGGTGATCGACAAGGCCATCATGCCCGCGGCCATGGAGCTGGGGGTGCCGTTCGCGATGATGATCGGCGTCCGCAAACAGGTGAACCCGCACCTCGGCGACGGCGGCGACGCGGTGGGCGTGGCCGACGTTGCGGCCGTGATGGGCCTGTGCCAGCGGTACCCGCAGGGGAAGTTCCTGGTGACGATGCTCTCGCGGGTCAACCAGCACGAGCTGGCGGTGCTGGCGAGGAAGTTCGGCAACCTGCACCTGTTCGGCTGCTGGTGGTTCTGCAACAACCCCAGCATCATCGAGGAGATGAACCGCCAGCGGATCGAGCTGCTGGGGACGGCCTTCACCTGCCAGCACTCCGACGCCCGCGTCCTCGACCAGCTCATCTACAAGTGGCACCACACCCGCACGCTGATGGCCGACGTGCTGGCCGACAAGTACGCCGACCTCTTCACCGCCGGCTGGCGGCCCACCGAGGCCGAGATCGCCCGCGACGTCCGGGCCCTGTTCGGCGGCAGCTTCGCGGAGTTCCTGGCGAAGTAGTTGGAATGGGCCGCGGCCGTCTTCGCCTGCCGGCTTCGCCGTGCCAAGGAGACGCGGAGGACGCAGAGAGAAGATTGAGTTGGGGGGGTGGATTCTCGGGTGCCACGGACTGCTTGCCAGTCCGTGTCTCCTCGGGCCCCGGACGAACACAGGCTGCAAGTACGTGTTTAGCGGGACGTGGGTGCCACGGGCTGCTTGCAACCCGTGCTGGCAGGGGGCGGGACGCACGGCGGGCACCTATCCCCATTCCGCACAGGCTGCAAGCAGCCTGTGGCACCCCCTATTCAGTCTTCTCTCTGCGCCCTCTGCGTCTCTGCGTCTCTGCGGCCCATCAACTAACCGCCCAGCTCGCGGGATCGCTGGGCGGCGCGGCGGACGGCGGCGATGAGGGCGTCCTTGACGCCGGCGGATTCCAGGGACTCGATGGCGGCCTGGGTGGTGCCGCCGGGGCTGGTGACCTTGGCGCGGAGGACCTCGGGCGGCTGCCCGGAATCGACCAGCAGCTTGCCCGCGCCCACGCAGGTCTCGACGGCCAGGGTCAGGGCGGTTTGGGCGTCCATCCCCTCGGCCACGCCGGCGGCGGCCATGGCCTCGACGAGGTAGAAGAAGTAGGCCGGGCCCGAGCCGCTGACGGCGGTGACTACGTCCAGCATGGGCTCTTCCACGCGGACGGTCTTGCCGCAGGTGCCCAGCAGGCGTTCGGCCCAGGCCAGGTCGTCCTCGGTCGCGCCCGGCCCGGCGCACAGGGCGGAGATGCCCGCCCCGACGAGCATGGGGGTGTTGGGCATGGTGCGGACGATCCGGCCCTTGCCGCCCAGGCCGTCGCGGATGAAGGCGGTCCTGATCCCGGCGGCAATGCTGATGACGCCGGTGTCGGCCGTGACGGTGTCGCGGATCGACGCCAGCACGGCCCCCATCACCTGGGGCTTGACCGCCAGCAGGAGGCGGCCGCAGGAGGCGGGGACGGTGTTGTCCTCGACGGCCTCGACGCCCAGCTCGGAGGCGAACAACTCGCGCCGGGCGGGCTGGGGATCGGAGACGACGACCGCATCGGGCGAAAGGACCTGGGCCGCCAAGGCGCCGCGCAGCAGGGCCTCGGCCATGTTGCCCGCCCCGATCACGCCGAGCTGCCGGTCCGCCATGGGCTTACTCGCTGAGGATCTCCAGCAGGCGCTCGGTCAGCTCGATGTGCCGCCGCCCGTCGCGGGCCAGGCGCTGGAACTGCTCCTTCCGGGCGGGGTCGGTGGCGGTCTCGGCCAGGCTTCGGTACTGGGCCTCCGCCTCGCGAGTGGAGGTGTACAGCCCGTCGAACAGCTCCCGAAGGATCGCTCGCTCAAGCATTCGGGGCCTCCGAGATGTAGGTCCCGATGATCCGGGCGTGGCTCTCGCTGTCGTGCCGGATGGCCTCGAGGATGGCGTGAATCTCCGCGCGTTCCTCCTCGTCCAGGCACTCCATGCGCCCCAGCTCGCCCACGGCGGCCCGGACGCGGACCTGGATGTCGGTCTGGAGCTTACCCAGTCGCTGCCAGTCGGCCGGCATTTCACTGGAAACGGACATGATCTACCCTTCGCGGGTGCACAATTCCAACACCCCCTATGATCCCGCGCATCCCGTTCTTCCGCAATAGAAAAAGGGGGAATCGGGGATTTCGGGGGCAGGGAGAGAGGATGGGGAGATCGCGGTATCCCGGGGGATTCCCACGCAGCGCAGTGCGTGGGCGTAGGCCCGTCGGGAACCGCGAACGGAGGTTCGGGGAGTTCACTTCAGAGAGGAACAGGACCTTCCATTTTCGGTCTGGAGTCATCGATCACACGCTCTCGCCCGCGGGGAACCATCCGGCCGTGCGCCGGCAGATCCTCACCAGCATCAGCATGACCGGCACCTCGATCAAGACGCCGACGACCGTCGCCAGGGCCGCCCCCGAGGACAGCCCGAACAGCATCACCGCCGTGGCGATGGCGACCTCGAAATGGTTGGAGGCGCCGATCATGGCCGAGGGGGCGGCGTCGCGGTAGGTGAGCTTCATCGCCCTGGCCGCGCCGTAGCCCAGCCAGAAGATCAGGTTGGTCTGGATGAACAGGGGCACGGCGATCCACAGGATCGTCAGCGGGTTGGCCAGGATCATCTCGCCCTTGAAGCTGAACAGCAGCACCAGCGTCGCCAGCAGGGCGGTGATGGTCACGGGCGTGAGCAGGTGTAGGAATTTCTCCTGGAACCACTGGATGCCCTTGGCGGCGATAATGGCCTTGCGGACCAGGTACCCCGCCGCCAGCGGCAACGCCACGTACACCCCGATCGACAGTCCCAACGCCTGCCACGGCACGGGCAATCGGCCCACGCCCAGCAGCAGCCCGCCCAGCGGGGCATAGAGGAAGAGCATGGCCAGCGAGTTGATCGCGACCATCACCAGCGTGTGCCCGTCGTTGCCCCGGGCGAGATGTCCCCATACCAGCACCATGGCTGTGCAGGGGGCGATCCCCAGCAAAATGCACCCAGCCAGGTAGCTGCGCCACAGCGGAACGCGGAGGACTTTTGTCACACCGACCATCGCCACCGTGCCCGCCCCATGGGTCGCCCCGACCGGGAGGTCCAGGCCGACGGGCATCTTCACGTCGTCGGTAGCCTTCTCGCCGATCATCGGCAGGAAGACCGTCCCCAGCATGACCACCGCGATCAGGTACATCGTGAAGGGCTTGATCGCCCAGTTGATCACCAGCGTCAGCCCCACCGGCTTGATGCTCTTGCCGGCCTTGAGTACCTCGGCGAAGTCGATCTTCACCATGATCGGGAACATCATGAAGAACAGGCAGATCGCGATGGGGACCGAGATCACCGGCGCCCCGCCGACGGTGATGGCCATGCCGTCCAACGTCTTGGCCACGTCGGGCGCGACCCGACCCAGCAGGATCCCCCCGCCGATGCACAGCGCCACCCACAGCGTCAGGTACCGCTCGAAAAAGCCCAGGCCCTTGGCCCCGCCGGCCTGCGTCGCCTCGTTCGTCATGACTCCGCCATCGCCTCCTTGACCCGCACCGCCACCACCTCCACCTGCTCGTCGGTGGCGCGGACGCCCTTGACCTTCTCGATGCCCAGGTCGGTCACCTTCACCTGGACGTAGTTCGTCAGGCCGCGGCCGTCGAAGACCTTTCGGGCGCAGTCCATCCCGCAGCCGTCGATGACGACGTTCAGGTCGGCGTCGCGGGCGGTCTGGATCATCCCGTCAATGCCCGCCCCGAGCCCCGCCAGGCAGAACATCGTCCCGCAGCCGTCCGCCATCAGCGCGCGGGCGGCGCGGTCGGCGGCCTCGGCCACGTTCGCCCCGCCGGAGCAGGCGTACAGCAGCACCGTCCTGCCCTCCCCGCAGCACGTTTCGTCTTTCCTGTTGCAGCAGTCCGACATCTCCATCTCCTTTTTCGGGGCAGTCTCAGGTGAACAGGGCTCCATACACCACGCCGGAGGCCGTGGACATCACGACCACCAGCAGCACGTACACGAGTGTCCGCTTCGTCCCCATCACCGACCGGATCACCAGCATGTTCGGCAGCGACAGGGCCGGGCCCGCCAGCAGCAGCGCCAGGGCGGGCCCCCGGCCATGCCCGAGCTCCGCAGCCCGCCGACGATGGGCACCTCGGTCAGCGTGGCGAAGTACATCAGCGCCCCCGCCACCGACGCCTGGGAGACGAACACGGAGATGGCCCCGGCGATGAAGAAGGCCGGCACCAGGCACAACAGCACGTGGGCGCGGGCGTACCAGCGGGTCAGGCCCAGCGCCTCGGCCGCCGCCCGCCCCACCCGGCCCGTCTCCAGCGTCATCGCCGGCAGGAACAGGCACACCGCGAAGCCCCCCACCATCACGGCCAGCTTGATCCACTCCTTGCGTTTCATGACAGCAAGAGCAATGGGCCGCAGAGACGCGGAGGACGCAGAGACAGCAACCTCGTATTCACCGATCCGTTCCCGGGGATCCTGGTTCGCCTTGCGGTTCAGGCCGTCACTTCGTCAGCTTCCCCAGCATGGCGTTTTGGTCCTCGAGCTGCTCGCGGAGGACGTCGGTGACGCAGGCGAGGAAGTTGAGGATGCAGCCGCACCGGATGGAGTACATGACCTTCAGGCCGTCCTTGCGGCTTTCCAGCAGGCCGGCCTTGGTCATCACCGCCAGGTGGCGCGAGACGTTGGACCGCTCGGCCTCGACGTGCGCGGCGATGTCGCACACGCACTGCTCGCCGTCGCGGAGATAGTCCAGCACCGCCAGCCGGATCGGATGCGCCGCCGCCTGGATCACCTCGGCCTTCAGCTCGTACAGCCGTTTCGTCGATTCGTCCATTCCATACCTCCCACTCCGTGATCATATTATCACACAGTCACCGATGCAAGGCGAAAAACGTCATAGCGCCCTGGCGGCACGGTTGCTGTTTGTGCGCCGCGGCGCTTGACAAACGCCGGGTGGCGGCGTAGAAAGTGTGGCTCGCGATGCGCCGGTCGATCCAGCCGGCGCAGGCAACAGGATGGAATCATCGTGACGGGCGGGCCGGTCGGCCTCTGCCCTGGCCTCCCCGCGACAGATACGGCAGGAGCGAGCAATGAGCGGCGACGTTATGACTGTGCTACGTGCGAACATCGACAAGACCAACCTGGCCAAGCTGACCGCCCTGGCCAACCCGGCCATGCACGCCTTCGTCGCCGACGCGATCACGGTGTGCAAGCCCAAGAACGTCTTCGTGGTCAGCGACTCGGCCGACGACGTCGCGGCCGTTCGGCAGATGGCGATCGACCACCGCGAGGAAACGCCGCTGGCGATGGCAGGCCACACGGTCCACTTCGACGGCCCGAAGGACCAGGGGCGCGACCCCGGCAGCACGAAGTACCTGCTGCCGGAGGGCGTGGACCTGGGCGCCCGGCTCAACAGCGTGGCGCGTTCGACCGGTCTGGCGGAGATCCGCGGGATCATGGACGGGATCATGGCCGCCCGGACGATGCTGGTGCGGTTCTTCTGCCTGGGCCCGACCGACTCGGTCTTCTCCATCCCGTGCGTGCAGCTCACCGATTCGGCCTACGTCGGGCACAGCGAAGACCTGCTGTACCGCGCGGGCTACGAGCAGTTCCGCAAGATCGGCGACTCGACGGGCTTTTTCCGCGTCCTGCACAGCGCGGGGCCGGTGGGCGAGGACATGACCTCCACCGACGTCGCCAACCGGCGGGTCTATGTCGACATCGCC